>NZ_CADBFF010000055.1:0-2077 GCF_902793885.1 uncultured Succiniclasticum sp. | reverse complement strand
CCCATCCTGAAATTCGGACATATCCATATCTTCCAAAGAGAACTCAACCCGAATCTTTTTCGAGTCGACCTCGCCCTTGGAAAGCAAGACAACCGTCTCATCGTGTTTATGTAATGGAAACAGGTCGAATCGTTGAAGAACTCTTCAGTGAAACTATGTTGCAGGATGCAAAAGAACCGTACACACGTCAATTTTTTCCGGAAAATCTTAAAAAAGTGGTTTATAATTATTAAGGTGCGTTCCGGCAAAAACGGGCCGCGCTTTTAGGTTTAGCCGGTTTATTATCGTTGTCAGGTCGATATAAAGAAGCGTTGCCATTACAGGAACAGGCTTTTGCGTTACAAAAAGAAGTATTGGGTGAAAAGCATGTTATCCTCATTTAGCACAAAGATTCTTGCGGATTGATTTGACAGTATTCTTAGTTTCGGCTAAAATAAAGTTGGCTTTAGATTAGACGAGGTGAGAATGATGGAATACATTCAACGCGAACTGGAACGCAAGTTCCTGAGCATGAGCCGTGTTTTCAAAGCGGTTATGGTAACGGGCGCAAGACAGGTGGGTAAATCTACCATGCTGAAGCACTTGGCAGCAGACCAGAACAGGGCATACGTATCCATGGACAACGCCAGAGACAGGGAACTTGCACAGTCAGACCCAAAGCTCTTTTTCCAGACATATAAACCGCCTGTATTGATTGATGAAGCGCAAAAAGCTCCGGAGCTTTTTGAAACAATAAAAATAATCTGTGATAATTCAGATGAGCGTGGCCTTTTCTGGCTGACAGGTTCCCAAAGCAAAAAGCTGTTGAAGCAGGCGGGAGATTCTTTGGCAGGGCGTATCTGTATCCTGAGAATGTTCAGCCTTTCCCAGCGTGAATTAGTGCATATTTTTCCGGAAGAGCCGTTAGACTTTGCGTTTGCATCGTTGCAAAAACGCAGCAGCCTGTTTCCGGAGAATAATATCCTTTCCACTTTTTCCCATATCTGGCTTGGCGGAATGCCGGAAATGGTTAACCTGAATAAGGAACAGGCGGCCGAATACTGGAATTCTTATATTGATACTTATCTGATGCGCGATGCAGTAGATGATAACGGGATCACAGATATTGTCGGTTTCCGCAAATTTCTGCGAGCCTGCGCGGCCTTCAGCGGGCAACTTTTGAATTACAGCGACCTTGCCGCCGCGGCTGATGTTTCCGGGGTGACGGCAAAAGAGTGGGTAAAAGTGTTACAGAATATGGGAATCGTTTTTCTTCTGGAGCCGTATTACAATAATGAACTGAAACGGCTGGTAAAAACGCCCAAACTCTACTTTTGCGATACGGGGTTGTGCGCATTTCTGTCATCCTGGACAAGCCGCGACGCGTTAATGAACGGCGCTGTTGCAGGCCATTATTTTGAAAATTACGTTGTGGGTGAAATGTTGCGCACATTTTCATACGGAAAGAACCCTGCTATTTTTTCGTTCTACAGGGATAAAGATCAGCGGGAAATTGATCTGATCGTCGAACAGGACGGCATTTTACATCCGCTTGAAATCAAAAAATCTGCAGAACCGGATCGCCGCACGATAAAGGTTTTTACTGTGTTGCAAAAAGGAAGCAGGGAAGTCGGAGCGGGTGGAATCGTTTGTATGACCGATTCTCCGTATCCGATTGACAGGTCTAACAGTTTTATTCCAGCCAATTTGATATGAGAAACGCGAATAGGCTGGAGAGAATTATCGATTTAAGTTTTAAATCCGTTTTATCCTGACAGCCGTGGATTTAATTCCTGCGGCTGTTTTGTTATAATGAAATTCAGATGAGACTGACAAGACTAAAGGAAAAAGAAAAAATAAAACTTGTGGATATATTAAATCTATGTTTTTTGAAAAAACTACAGCCCCATAGAACCCAGGTTCTATGGGGCTTAAGACAGGGTAGTTACCCGCTTGAATTGTATGTGTGGAGTGTGAGCAGAACCCTTGTCCCTGCGGTTTTTTTGGTGACGAGACAAAAGAATGTACCTGCCGTCCTTTTGAGATTGAACGGTATCAGCGCAAGATTTCCGGCCCTTTGTCCGACCGCATTGACCTG
>NZ_CADBFF010000054.1:0-3111 GCF_902793885.1 uncultured Succiniclasticum sp. | reverse complement strand
GCTGTTGGCAGCCAATAACGCATGAGCAGGAATTTTTGCCGGTTAAACTATTGAGTTTTCAAGGTGCAAGCCCACTTTTGATGTGGGAAGTTTAAGTTAAAAAGCTCCTCATCTTCGAAAAATTATTCTATCTATGCCGTTTTCTCTGATAAAGTTTGTATTTTCTGATATTCATTAAAATAGTAACGAATTATTTTTATTAGTAATATATATAGCATACGAATGTGTAACAAAAAGTTATTTTTCTTTTGTATTCCGAATACGAAGATAATATCAGAATATTTGATACTATATTCTCAAAGCCATGGCTATATTGTCCGATAACCATTAATAAACTCAGTATGTATCAGATATATAATCTGGGGGAGAGTTCCTTATGGCAAAAGAGAAAAAACCAATTAGTAAAGCCCTGAAAACATTTATGGCGTCGGAGATCTGGGATTTAACTGGATGTCCAGTGTCGAGACTTACTACTACGCATATTTCCTGACAAATGTCGCACAGTTTCCGCTGACATTTGTGACCTTTATCCAGACAATCGGAAGCGTTGTAGACGCAGCGCTGTCTTGGGTATACGGCATCATGCTGAACAAGATGAAACCGCTGAAGTGGGGCCGTTACCGTTCCTGGCTGGCTGTGCTTCCATGGGTTGTCCCCATTCTTTATCTGTTCCAGTTTAAAAAAATCGGTTCTGAGTGGGTAGCCGCCATCATCATTATACTGGGAACTATTTCCAGCCATATTGCATGGAACATTCCCTTTGTTGCTAACATGGCAATGATCAATGTTGCTTCCAGTTCCGCAGATGACCGCAACGCCCTCTCTTCTGTGCGGACACTTTGGACTTACCTGGCCAGGATGTCTTATTCCTATGTAGGTCCCGGACTGCTTGCATTTTTTGCCGCAAAAATGGGAGAACTTAATTCCTACGCAGCAACAGCCTTTACCCTTGGCTGTGTAATGGCGATCCTCTACTTCACACATTTCATTCTCTTTAAAGGATATGAGGAGTCCGGAGAAGAGGAAATGGCCCGGCTGGCCAGGCAGGCTGCCCAGCGCAAGGAAGCCGGAAAAAAGCAGGCGGAAATCGGAACTGCCATTGCTTCCAATCCACAGATTCTTGGTGTATTGGGCTCCTATCTGTTTTACATGATGTATTCCTTCTGCTTCTCGGCATTTGCCGTATATTATGGGAAATATGTTGCGCAGGACCCGAAGTTTATGACCAGGTTCCTGTTAATATCCAATATCACCGCTGTACTGGGCTCTATTGTCAGCCGTAAAGTTGCGAAAAAGCTGTCTTCTAAAGGAACTTATCAGCTTGCCCTGCTAGGCATTGCCGCCCTTTATATAATTGCTTTTATCTTCCGGGAAACACCTATGCTGGTTATTGTTTTTATGTCTCTTGGCGGATTTTTTGCGGCATTTGCAACTGTAATGACTGTTCCGATGCTCGCCAACTGTGCTATCTACAGCGAGTATAAGACCGGCGTCAACTGCACCGGAGCCGTTATGGGCTTCCTGAATATCCCGATTAAGGTCGCTGTCATAACACGTGGCTTCTTAATTTCTCTTGTATTGGGGATTACAGGCTTCAATGCCAGCATTGCTGTAGAAGACGCATCTCCTGCTGTCAAGCATGGAATCGCAATCGGCTTTACCGTCATCCCTGCATGTTTGCTGCTCATCGCGCTGCTTGTGATAACCATCGGATATCGCTTAAAAGATCAGGACATCGAAAAATACTCCGCAGAAATCAAAAAACGCAACGCAGAATCTATGAAATAAATAATTGCACCTTATAGTAATGGAATAGGCAAAACAATCCCGCAGGTTTAATCATCCTTGGAAAGAGCAGAAACCTGCAGGAAACCAAAATACTTAGTGAAGGAGGTACCCATATGCTGACTGCAAAAGAAAATTTATTGGAGTGCATTAAACCTGACGGAAAACCAGATCGATTTGTGAACCAATATGAATTTATAACCCTTCTTATGAACCCAAGCGGACTGCACAGCCCCCGACCGAAAAAAGGGGAACCGGACTGCAAAAACGCATGGGGTGTTACCTATAGTTACCCAAACAATGTTCCCGGCGGATTTCCTGTGCATACACCGGACAAAGTAGTTATCAAAGACATTGAACATTGGAAAGATTATGTACACGCTCCATCTCTGGATTTTCCGGAAGCAGAATGGGAAATGTTTCAGAAACAGTACGATTCTGTGGACACGACCAAATCACTGAAGGCTGCGTTTGTCGCACCCGGTCTTTTCGAACAGTGCCACCATCTGGGAGAAATCGTAGCAACTCTTGAACACTTTGCTGAATATCCCGACGAGATGGAAGATCTTATCAAATATCTGACCGAGTATGAGCTGAAACTCGCCGAATTAATTTGTGATAAACTACATCCGGATGCCCTCTTCCACCACGATGACTGGGGCGGACAAAACACCACCTTTATGAGTCCGGGAATGTTTGCCGACTTCTTTGTGGAACCCTATAAACAGATCTATGGCTATTACCATGATCACGGGGTAAAGGTTGTTATTCATCATTCAGACAGCTATGCCGCGACACTGGTTCCTTCTATGATTGAAATGGGAATAGATATCTGGCAGGGCTGTTTCTCAACGAATAATATCCCGGAACTGATTAAAAAATATGGCGGAAAGATATCGTTTATGGGAGGAATTGAGAATTGTCTGGTAGATTTTGAAGGCTGGACAGAAGAGAATGTCCATAACGTTATCTACAAGACTCTGGATGAATGCGGGAATAAATTCTTTATTCCATGTATCGCGGAGGGCGGTCCCGGATCCGTTTACCCGGGTGTTTACGCTTCTATGTGGGATGAAATCGACCGCTATAATAAGGAACATTACGGGTGCACCCAGAAGGATCTGGAAGACGCCAGACTGCCCCGCGTAATCATGTTCTAAGGTTGTAACCAGCCGGAATATCTATTTCAAACACTTCATAAGCGTAATAAGAATAGCTTTAGGACTGCCGCCTGCTGTCAGGCGGCAGTCCTTTATGAATATCTCTCATCCTTTACTTTCTTATCCCATTGCTGCATCCTTGCCAACACATAGGGAAGAAACTCTT
>NZ_CADBFF010000053.1:0-4154 GCF_902793885.1 uncultured Succiniclasticum sp. | reverse complement strand
GGCGTGGTGTCCCAATTGGAAATTACGTTAGCCAATCACCTTCATCATAAAAAAAGAGCAGAGACTTTAAAAGCCTCTACTCATATATTAAGAATTGGGATTTATATAACTGCATACATCCGTTCACGGGGAACGGCTTGTCAACACAGCCACGTTGCAGTAGAATAATAAATAATCCTTTAACCGAAAGGCAACAGTACATGATATTCAGCAAAACCGTCAACGCGCTGGAAGGCTCAATCTGGGACAAGATTATAGTGTTCGCCATCCCCATGGCTCTCACCAGTTTATTTCAGCAGTTATTTAATTCGGCGGATATCGCCGTTATCGGACGTTTCTCCGGAAGCCAGGCTCTGGCTGCGGTAGGCAGTACTGCGACTATTGTTAATATTTTCATAAACTGCCTGGTTGGCACTTCGGTAGGCGCCACTGTGGTCATCTCCCACCTGCTGGGTGAAAAAAATGAAAAAGCAGCGCAGGAAGCGCTGCATGCCTCTGTCTGTTTTTCTGTTATATTCGGTATCATACTGGGAATCCTCGGACTTCTGATTGCCCGGCCGGTGCTGCGCCTCATGGGCACGCCTGTAGAAGTGCTGGACATGGCGGATCTGTATCTGAAGATTTACTACCTGGGCATCCCGTTTCTTACGGTTTACAATTTCGGCGCAGCTATCTTCCGGGCCAACGGAGACACAAAAAAAGCCCTGCTCTCTCTTACCGTTTCCGGTTTCATCAACGTGGCGCTGAATATATTCTTCGTGGTCTTCTGCGGCATGAGTGTGGACGGTGTGGCCATTGCCACTGTCATCGCCAACATAATCAGCGCAGGGTTAATTATCTATTATCTTACGAAGGAACAGGGCCTGCTTCACCTGTCTTTCAGCAAAATACACTGGCATACCGGCCTGATTATGCAGGTGCTGAAGATTGGTATCCCCACCGCCATTCAGGGAATGGTGTTTTCCCTTTCCAACATGATCATCCAGGTAGCCATAAACAGTCTGGGCTCTGCAGCCATCGCAGCCTCCACCGTCGCCCTGAATTTTGAGATGTGGGCCTACCATGTGCTCACCGGGTTCTCCCAGGCCTGCACGGCCTTTGTCGGGCTGAACTACGGCGCCAGGAAACTGAAACGCTGCATCCGAATCACCCGCTGGTGCATGCTGGAAGGCATCATTGCCAGCATCTTCGTTTCACTTTTCTTCGTTTTGCTGCGTAAACCTTTGGTAGCCCTGTTTACTGCAGACCCCGTGGTAGCGGAATTGGCCTATGTGCGTATCTGCTGGATCATTTCCTTTGAATTCATCAGCATGGTGATGGATGTCTTTTCCGGCGCGCTGCGAGGCTGGGGCTTCTCCCTTCTGCCTGCGGTCATTACCACCGCAGGCATCTGCGTATTGCGGGTTATTTATGTTTATACCGTATTTGCCGGCTGGCCCGACTTCGGATTACTGATGGCAGTCTACCCTCTGAGCTGGCTGGTCACCGCCATCGGCATCACCATTGCCTACTTTACGGTAAAGAAGAAAATCATCGCAACACAGATGGGGGCGTGGGCTGAGCAGGATTATTAGCGAGAGTGCATCAGCACTGGTTCTACGATAATAATATCAGTGTTTGCAAGCGTCATCAGTTCATCGGAAGTCTTGCACTGCATGGCTTTTTCAATCATTTCTTTTGTAAGTTCATTTTTGTTGATTGGCATAATGTTCCCCTCCTCAAAAAGATTTGTTTTTAATGCCTCTTACTAAAATATATACGGCAGCCTTTAAAAAATTCCAATTTATTACAGTAACCTATTCGACAGTCGTGGAAGTTTAACGAACTTTCGCGGCTGTTTTTTTTGTATGGAAAATTGCAGTTTTGCTCAATATCTGTAGATTTTTCTGCGGCTGTTTTGTTATAATGAATTAAAATGATGTTTACGAATACAAATTAACTTTTATGTGAAAGGGGTTCTTCCATGAAAAAGATTTTGCTGGTTAATGCGAGCCCAAGAAAAGGGGGTAACTCAGATTTAATTACAAAGATGCTTGCCGAAGAGTTGAAAGATTGTGAAGTGATTGTGTTTAATATGCGTGAAAAGAAATGCAACCCCTGTCTTGCCTGTGGGGCATGCCAGGGAAAGGATACTCAGATGTGCGTACAGAAGGACGATATCCAAAAGCTTCTTCCTGAGATTGACCGATGCGATGGAATTGTACTTGCTACGCCGATTTATAATCAGCAGATCTGTTCGCAGGCGAAGCTGTTTATTGAACGGTGGTATCCCTTTTTCAAATTTGACAATCCGCTGATGACCAACTCTTCCAAATGCGGGAAAAAAGGAGCAATTATTTGTTCATTTTGGGGAAGCCCGGTTGATGTGACGACAAAATATGCAGAATGGACGTTGGACGGTTTTTCGCAGATAGGCGTGGAAGAAAAGAAAGCGTTAATCTTCCCGCAGATACCCGGACGCGGCGATATATGTAAACGTGAAGACTATATTGCGCAGATTCATGCACTTGCCGGATGGTTGAAAGCATAAACCGTGATTTGTGAGGCGGCTGTCATGAGAATAGATGAAAAATGGATACGTGCGCATCTTCCGGTAGACTGTGCGGATGAACCGCTTGACGTTTTCTCAGGCTATTATCTGGACGGTCTGACAGTAATGGCGGAGGGAGAACGCGGAAGACCGGACACGGTTGTCTACCGTGCCAAAAATGAAGAGGAACTGCGTTACTGGCAGCTGGAAAGCATCTGTCATTTTGTGGGAAAAGCCGATACATCAAAAATCTGGCGGTATTACCGGCATCATGCCGAAGACGGAAGATGGCTGTATATCGAACACAGGCATTATGATTACAATGCCATCGAAGATGCGAGACTTCCAGGTTTTGAGCGCTTCCTGCGGAATCTTAAGTCCGGCTTTCCGCCTGGCCGCTGGGAAGAGAAGGTAAAGGAGTATGTCCGTCTTATGAATATCTGGTATACAACCCCGCACTGGGATTACGACAGGGACAGGCTGTGCTTTATTGAAATCAGTGATTCAAAGGAACACGACGACCATAGTATTATCATTGAGGAGCCAAGACCCGGTTCAGTTATAAAGATAGTAGACTGACAAATTCCAGTTTTTCTTACAGACGTAGATTTTTTTGCGGATGTTTTAAAAAAACGGTGGAGGTGCTTTATGGAAATCAAACAGATTCGCAATGCAACGATTCGCGTTTTATATGCAGGCAAGACGTTTCTGATAGATCCCTGGCTTTTGGAAAAAGGACGGATGGGATGTTTTTTGGATATCCCGAATCATCCGTTTCATGTTCCGGATACAGCGAAAGAAGGGATACCGATGCCAATGTGCGCGCTGCCTGAACCGGTAGAGGAAATACTGAAAGGCGTAGACTATTATATTGTAACGCATATTCATCCTGACCATGTTGACATGGCGCCGGATGGCACGGTAGGAGGATTGTTGGACAAAACGGTGCCTGTTTTGGTGCAGAATGAAACAGACGGCAAGGTGTTCCGTGCATCCGGCTTTGAACAGGTCCTTGTGTTAGGGGAAACCGCGTATGCCTGCGGTGATGTTTCAATCACCCGGACACCGGCGTTGCATGGCGTGATAGAACCATGCGGAGAAGCATGCGGTGTTTTATTTCAGGCAAAACAGGAAAAGACACTGTATGTTGCAGGGGATACGATCTGGACTACAGAAATAAAAAAGACGCTGCAGACTTTTACGCCGGATGTGGTGGTATTGAACGCCTGCGCTGCGGAACTGGTCGGTTTTGGACGGTTAATCATGAATGACGAAGATGTGGAAGCGGTTGCCAGGACCGTACCGGATGCGCAGATTGTCATCAGCCATATGGATACGGTGGCGCATGCATCCATAACCCGTTATACAATGCGCGGCTTGCTGGCAAAGCGCGGCGTGGAATATTTGATGCCTGAAGACGGGGAGACGCTGGCGTTTAACTGAACAGAACCCGGTTTTATAAATTGCTGTTTTGCTTCATAAAGCCTTTGGTGATATAATAAATTAAACATTCCCGCACGCGTCTGTGTTGGGAATACTGTTTTGTATTTTTTATAAAAGGCATTAAAATTATCCAAAGGAGGCCCTGAAAATGCCAATTAACAAAAACGAAATCACAAAAGAA
>NZ_CADBFF010000052.1:0-5009 GCF_902793885.1 uncultured Succiniclasticum sp. | reverse complement strand
ATATGGACCTTTATAACGGAAACACTTTGGTGGCAAAAACATCCGCGGGGGGAAATAACTTTTATGAAAACGGCTTTGCTGTTCTTGGCTTGGCTCAGAGTGGCGTAAATGTAACCTTCTGGCAGAGTGCGCCGAGAGATACTAGGTCCAACGGTGAACTGATGACCACGGATTTCTTCTTCCTGTCGGATGAGATTACACACAACATCACCTCATCCTCCGGCTATTACGGGATGATCGAAGTGTGGAAAAACAGGAGATGGGAACTGGCTGTATGGCGGAAGATATGTTCCAGGAGAAGTGGATGAAAAGAGAATGTATGACGTCCCCAACGGGAAGAAAGTCACCTATAAACTTACACCGGAGGAAGGATACATTATAAACAAGCTGCTCGTAGACGGCACGGAAGTGCAGCCTACGAATGTCATATACAAGTCTACCGGCGAGATTGATTACTATACCTACACCTTTCCGGCTGGCGGCAACACTGAAAGCGATCATACGATCCACGTCACATGGCAGCCTGCGGTAACGCTGGAGTTTGAGAAGTACTGGGATGATAATAACGATGCGTTAAAACTTCGCCCAAACAGTATAGATATCACCCTGTCCCCGTGGCCGACGCAGACTACGGATGGCAGCGGAAATCTTGTCCATGGGAGACCAATAGCGGTGATCTGATTGTTTACACGATTACGGAAACGCTGGACTCTGTGACAGCACAGTGCTATGACGAGATTAAGCCGCATGTTGTGAAAAAAACGGATCTGCAGGTCACTATCCAGTATTATGCAAACGGGACAGATCCCAACCATTGGGGCT
Organism: uncultured Succiniclasticum sp.; assembly: GCF_902793885.1. Lineage (NCBI taxonomy): Bacteria > Bacillati > Bacillota > Negativicutes > Acidaminococcales > Acidaminococcaceae > Succiniclasticum > uncultured Succiniclasticum sp. The sequence continues at coordinate 4,187 of NZ_CADBFF010000052.1, read as the reverse complement.
TTGATGAGAGCAGCACAGCCTATGTGACGAAAGGTGCAACCAAACGCACGATAGAATATAAAATCGTCAACAGTCTGTACACTGGAGGATTGGTGATCGAGAAGGACTCTATCCCCGATAACGACGGAATCTTCGATTTCACCGTGACGCTCACGCATCCGAATGCGGATTTCACTGCTCTCGGCTTCACGGGAACTGTCGGTGGGACATGGAAAAAAACCGTCACGGTAAACGGCGACAAGCTTTCTGCATTGATTTCCGGTTTGCCTAAAGGTACACAATATACGGTCACAGAAACAGTGCCAAATGGGTGGAGGCTCGTTCAAAGTGAGAATGTTACGGGCGGAATCTTAGACGGCACCTTTTACGCATACGATATCGGCGGAATACTATACATCCTGAAAAATGGCGGATATACAGGCCACGATGGAGCTGCACTTACGCTTCCGAACGATGCGAATCCGCTTCTTGCTCCGTATTACAACACAAGCCTTGGCAGCGCTGCCGGCACCTATTATTTCGATGTTCTGGGTGCTGAAATCGTACAGGACAGTGGCAGCGCCACCGGATGGAAATACAAATACGGGGATCAAGGAGATGTTTTGGCAGAGGCATTAAACGCCGGAAGCCCGGTAAAAACCGTAACCTATACCTCGCCTTCTGTGGCAAGCGGACTGTACGTGGCTTATGCAAGCGGCGATATATATGCCAGTGATACGGTGATCGGAACGGCGGTGGACAGAGCGTATTTCCAGAATATGAAGGTTGTGGATCTGACAGTCGCTAAAAACGTTGCCGGAAACGAAGCGTCAAGAGACAAATATTTCAAAATTGAGATAGAACTAAAGATTGACGATAGTTTTACAGGCTTTTCGGGCGGGCCGTCCGGTTATGCGAACAACCATAATTTTTTAAACGAACTGTCTGCGCTCAGTTTTTCGGATATTCTCAGCGTATTTCCGCAGTTTGATCTTAATGCGGACAACGCGGATCGTAGTCCGCAGGGGAACGACGCAACCGTATACTCGGACATGTCGGCGAACAGACGGGATGACGACACATCTTCAGCAGGAACGCAAATTCAGTTTACGGCTCCAGGGACTGCTGTTGTTACATTTTATCTCCAGCATGGGCAAAGCGTAACGCTTGAAGGACTCCCTTACGGCGTTGAGTGTACTGTAAAGGAAACACAGGAGGATTACAAACCGGGCGCAGCCATCCAGCATGCGGACGGCACCGGGATGACAGGCGCAACTGTGGCAGGATTCTGGACGAAGGCAAACCTCCAAAAGGACACGACCGTCACCTTTACCAATACAAGGGATGGCATTGTGCCTACGGGCTTTTGGGATGACCGGGCGCCGGCTCTGGCGCTGATCGGAACATCGATGCTTCTGATGTCCGTTCCGCTGTTTGGGAAAAGGAGGCGCAGGCGGCATGGATGAGTTGCTGGATGAAGAGCGGAAAGCTTCGCTCAAACAGACGGGTAGACATCCGCCTCACGGTGAAACGCGGGCAGGAATGCACCGACATACTGAGCATGAAACAGCAGAACAGCGGCATAGATCAGGGAAGCATGCTGCGGCAAAGAATGGGCAGAAGGCAAACAAAAAGCGCATAAGCCCTCTGCTGCGTTTTCTGATCAAGCTGGCGGCTGTCGCAGCAATCCTGATTGCAGTGTTTACTTTTGTGCTCGGTGTCCACATTCACCATGGAAACCGCATGTATCCCTTCATTATGGATGGAGATCTGCTGATTACCTATAAGCTGGATCCGTACCGGGTGGGTGACGCGGTAGCATACCGAAACCCGAAAACCGGAGAGACAGGAATTTCACGGATCGTGGCTATTGGAGAAAACGAGATCGAGATCACAGAGATCGGCGAAATGCTGATAAACGGCTATGTTCCATCGGAAAGCGTGTTTTATCCGACAAGGGAACTGGAAGGTTCAGAGGTATCATTCCCTTACAAGATGGGGGCAAATGGATACTTCCTGCTGGATGACCAGCGGGAGAACGGTTCTGACAGCCGGGCGTTTGGAGAACTCACAGAAGACAACCTTTTGGGAAAGGTAGTCTATGTGTTTCGTAGACGCGGAATTTAAAACCCTGTATTACGCGAGATTGCGAAACGATAAAAGACAAAACGATGCATACAAGGAGGGTTTCAAATGAAATTGATCAAAAAGCTGTGCTGTGTATTCCTGGCCGTTGCTGTAGTGATGAGCCTCGGTATTACAGCATTTGCTGAAAACAAGTACGAGACCAGTGAAGGTTTAACATCGGTTGACGGCACCAGACTCACATTCAAAAAATTTCTGATTATTGGCGCAGGTGACAACGTTCCCAGCTGTACATTTGAGTATGAAATCAAAGCGGGAACTGCAATCTCCACATCCACTTCAGATAACGCTGTGTTCCAGGTAGACGCGGGCGTAGATGCGGATAAAATCACCATTACAGATACAACTTTTGCACCCGGCGAGACTACTTACACTTCCGTTCAATCAGGCGATATTGATGTGAGCCGTGCTGCTTCGGACAGAGTGACCGGTCTTACTGCTGACACTGGCGTAGAATTCGAAACCTCCAAAGGTGAGAAATACGCCGTGAAGACTGCAACAGTCGATTTTTCCAATATTACCTTCGTTGAACCCGGAATTTACCGTTATATCATCACCGAAAAAGCCAGCGCGACAAACGCTGCCGCCGGTATTATGCATGATAATGACGTGGACCGCGTGCTTGACGTGTATGTAACGGATAATAACGGTAAGCTTGTGATCTCCGGTTATGTGCTGCATAAGAATGAGAGCGATGTCACGATCGGTGATACTATGGGTTCCGATGATGTGGTAGCCACAGGAGATGAACTTGCTGATAAAACAGACGGATTCACCAACGAATACAAGTCCAAAGACCTCGTATTCAAAAAAGAAGTTTCCGGCAATCAGGCCTCCCTAGACAAGTATTTCGAATTCACGCTGAATATTACAGGCCTGACGTCGGGGAACGTATATACGGTTTCTCTTGCAGATGACAGCGATGCGAACACCACCGACGGCAATGCTGACGCCACCAGCGGCAGTAATAATGCTACCATTGCGGCGAACAGCGGAAAAACGAATGTGCTTACACTAACATCAGATAGTAACGGTCAAATTGAACAGAAATTTTATTTACAGCATGGTCAGAGCATTGCGGTGCGCGGTTTGCCGATAAACGCTACCTATACCTTAACCGAAAACGCCGAGGATTATAAGTCCACAGCCAGCGGGGTTTCTGGATATGATAAAGCAACAACCGGCGTAATCGGTACGATTGCAGGAAATGAAAAGGTTGTTAAAACCTCGTATAAGAATGAACGGCAGGGCGTCATCCCCACTGGCGTGATCAGCGTTGTTGGACCGGCTGTTGCCGTGATCATGATCGCCGTGGTCGGCCTTGGAATCGTTCTGCTGGGCAAGCGCAGAAAAGAAGAAAGAGCGGAATAAACGCAAAGCTTTGCCGCGGGGAGAGGATGATCTCCTCTCCCCGCGGCAAAAACCTGAGGGCGGACTGTTATGGGGAGCAGATTGATTGGAATACTGGATAAATTAGTGGATACAGTGATCGTGATCGTATGTGTTTTGCTGCTCCTCATCGGGACGTACTCCCTGATGGATAACCTCTGGCTGTATCAAAACGCCACGGACCGGTCGTCGCTTACCTATAAGCCGGCTCTCGATGAGCCGCTGCAGGAGGAAAAAAAGATCTCCGAAAATCATATCGCATGGCTCACAGTGAACGATACAGATATTGATTACCCTGTTATGCAGGGGAAGGACAACTATGAATATCTGAACAAAGACCCCTATGGGGAATTTTCTCTCAGTGGGTCGATTTTCCTTGACGTGAACAATAGCCCGGATTTCAACGACGAGTATTCCATTATTTACGGGCATCACATGGAACACGGGGCAATGTTCGGCGCTCTGGACGACTTTCAAGACAGAGCCTACTTTGACCAGCGCCGCTCTGGCACGATTGTGACAGATGAGCGGTCCTATGAATTGCGGTTGTTTGCCGTATGCTCTGCGGAAGCAAATGAAACAGTTTTGTTCGATCCGCAAGGCCGCACGATTTCGGAAGTACTCGCTTTTCTGAGAGGGAAGGCGATCATATATAACGAGCCGACAGAAGGGGA
>NZ_CADBFF010000051.1:0-4380 GCF_902793885.1 uncultured Succiniclasticum sp. | reverse complement strand
ACATTCTAACACGTTAGGATTTTTTTGTTTCCTTCCACACTCACCGCTAAAGCTCCACGGAACCTCGCCACTATGGCGAGGTTTTCATAGAGACAAAAATGAGGAGCGGGAATCACCCACTCCTCTTTCTTCATTTTTTACTGTATAACATTAATTCCCGGTTTTAAGCAGTGTTCTTGTTTTGCCAAAACTTCCTTTAGAACATATACGCCACGTTCACGCTGCCGCCGAAGCCCCGGTGCTTGCCGCCGTACCCGTAGATGCTGATATCCGTCTGCCACGGGTTCGTCTTCGTAGCGTTCATGCGCATGCCGATCTCGCCCCGGACGCTGCCGCCCTTAATGCCGGCCGCACGAATCCCTACACCATCCACCGTGCCCTCGGACTTGCCGTCGAACTCATACTCGTACGCAAGGCCGCCGTACCAGTTCCACTTCTTGTCCGTGGTTCCGTACCGGGCGCCGACACGCAAAATGCTGCTGGCCACGCTGTCCAGGCTGTAGTTGTTGCCACCCGATGCAAAGTCCACGCCATCGCGTTTGGTATAGAAATACTTCCCGTACACGTCGAGGCTCTTTCCACCTTTGTAGTGGATGATCTTGCCAATGCCCACATGGGCGCCGAAATAATTGGCGTGCACGTCGTAGCCGTAACCATTACCCGCCGCATCCCGCAACAGGTTGCTGGCGGTGTCGCTCAAACGGCCCAGGCGCACGCTGGCCTCTGTGTATACATCGTGTTTGTTGGTCCATTTTGCCATCAGACCGCCGCCGGCATAATGGGAATCGCCGTCGCCCCGGCCCGCATCGCTGTGCAGTGTGTAATTAGACTTGCCGTATTCACCGAAGACGCCCCACTCCAGCGAGCCCTTCGTTAACTCCCGTTTGGAGCCTACCGCCACTGCCACGTTCCAGCTGTTGGAGTCCACATGACTGCCGGTCTTGTATCTGGACTTACTGCCGCCCAGGGAAGCTGCGGTAACGGTTCCGTCTAAACCCGCATTCTGCGGATTCGCAAGTTCTGCCATCGCCTGGCCCACATGCTCGTTGCCTGCCGCCAGCACAGCCATGCCCGCTTCCATCACCATCAGCGTATTGTGGGTCTGCTCCTGGGCCGCCAAATCTCTGGCCTCTGTCTTTGTTGTGAAAACCAGGTCGCTGCCGGATAGGGATGCCGCGCCTTCGCCTTCTATACCGGCGCCCACCGTGTACTTTGTACCGGTAATGGTTCCCACACTATCGCCGAAATCGGAGACCAGCGTCATCTCTTTGTTCGCGTCCAGTTCCTTCATGTTTTGGAAATTAATCTTCGCCGTGTCCACATCCGCGCCCGCGAACGTGATGTTAGACGGACGTGTCATCAGCGCGCCGCTGTCTTTCCAGTCCACATTGGTGAAGGTCAGCTTGCCGGCCTGATTAGCGGTTGCCGTATAGGTTACGTTCCCGCCTTTTGCCTCCAGGCTTCCGGTAACCGCCGCGTCAATGGTCACGCCGCTTACCGGTGCAAAGCTGTACGAAGCGGATCTGGTTTCCGCTGCCATATCTTTCAGCGTGGCATTGGCCTGCAGCAGCGTCATGTTGTCACCCGCCGCCACCATTTCCGGTGCACTGTACGCCACGTCAAAACTATCCGTGCCAAGAGACTGTATGCCGGAGTAATCATATTCCTCACTGCTGCCATCAAAGACAGTTGCCCCTTTGGCCCAGTCAACTTTCGCCAAGGTAACGGAAGAAGCTTCCTTCTTACCCACTTCATATAACAGGCTCTTGCCGTCTGCGCTGGCTTTGACACCTGCATTCTGTTTACCAACTATCACCACAGCATCCGTATTGTCTTCGTCAGTGAATCGGGCCGGGTTGGCTCCAAACTTTTTGGTACCGGTAATATTATCATCCGTAAAAATTGCACTGCTTGCCGTCATAATGACCTGCGGACTGCCATAGGTTGCGTCTGCAGGAACCGTCATGTTGTCTGTATCAATCTGTACATTAGAAACAGTACCCCAGCCAGCCGGTATCGCATCGCTTCCAACGCCGTTCACCGAAACCGAATCCAACGTCACGCCGGTCACCGTGTATTTCAGATCACCGGCATCCATGGACGCATTGCCTGTCGCTGTTGCTGTAATAGTGGTATTCTTCAGCGCTACCGTAAAGTCCGGCGAACCGGAAACATTACCGGCAGTCACGCCTGCCGCATTTCCGATCAGCGTCATGGAGGTGTTCAGCGGATCATCCGTAGCCGTAAACTTCACATTTGCAATATCAACAGCCGTACTGCTGTTAAAGGTGTACGACGTATTGGCGTAATGCGTGTCGCCACTCTGCCAGGCAATCTCTCCGCTCATAGACGCCTTGCTTACTACCCGGTCGCCCACGGTGTAAGTCAGCTTCGTCTGTGCCGCATCCTGGGCCAGCGTATCCCTCCGGGTACCGGTCAGTGTTAATTGATCGGTAACAGAGTCGGTAAAGGTTGAATCGTAATTTTTGGCTGCGAAAGACGGCAGCGCATTTCCGCCGGCATTCTTAATCGCCGCACTCGCATCCACGATGGTCATGGAACTGCCGCTGGTCATTAACGCGCGGCTCGCTTCCGTGAACTTCAGGTTATTTGCATTGATGTTCGCGCCCGTTGTGTCGTACGTTTTGTCAAAGGCACGAGCCGTTCCGTTCTTTGCAAAGGTAACTTCTCCCAGTGTGATGCTCGTCACATTTTTCTTTGACTCTTCGTAAATTAGCTGGCTCTTGTTGGCTTCGTCTACCTTCACGCCGCCTTTGGTCTGGGTACCGGCAATCGTTACACCGCCGACTTCAAGGTCTGAGGTCAGCGGGCTGCCGTCCACATTCCAGACATGGCTGCCGTTCAGTTTGATTCCATTGAAATAATCTGTGCCGGTCGCGGTAATAATGCCTTCGTCTCACCGGGGTTCAAACCGGAAGGATCCGAAACACGAAAACCGTCCGTTTCTACCGTGGCGCCGCTTGCCAAATTCCAACCCGTCGGAACCGTTTCCGCCGTATTCCCCACACCCTTCACCGTAATCTTGTTTAACGTTACACCACTTACAGTAAAGGTCACGTCGTTAGTGCTAACGCCGGAAGTACCCGTTGCGTTGGCATCCAGCTTCGTGTTCGTCTGGTCAAGAGCAACCGTAAAGGAAGGAGTGCCGGAAACTTTTGTCGCCACAACACCATTCACATCTTTCAACAGCGTCATGGATTTTGTCGAACCTGCCAGCGGATCTGAAGTCGCACTGAACGCGACGCCGGAAATATCCACAGCAGAGTTCCCATCAAATTTGTAAGTTGCTTTCGTTCCATTCTGGTTTGCATCACTGCCATTTGTATAATGGGTACCGCCATCATTCCACGCAATGTCCCCGGTCAGTGTTGCGCTGCTTACTAACTTATCGCCAACGGTGTAAATCAGTTTTGATTTTTTCGTAGACGTTGCGGTATCATCTGCCTGGCTCAGCGTATCCGTATGCGTACCGGCTAAGGTTAAATTTTTCCCTGTAACCGTATCGTTGAAAGCAATGCTGTATGTTTTATCTGCGCCGCCGTTAAACTGTGCAAGCGTTTCATCATTTGCATTTTTAAGCGCCGCAGTTGCATCTACCATCGTCATGGTGTTGCCAGTTTCCATTTTTGCACGGCTTGCTTCCGTAAACTTCAGGTTATTTGCGTTGATCGTCGCGGAAGTTGCGTCATACGTTTTGTCAAAGGCACGGGCCGTTCCATCCTTTGCAAAGGTTACTTCTCCCAGCGTAATGCTGGTCAGTTTTTTCTTCGTCTCTTCGTAAATAAGCTGGTTCTTATTAGCTTCGTTTACCTTCACGCCGCATTTGGTCTGGGTACCGGCAATCGTTACACCGCCGGCTTCAAGGTCTGTAGTAAGTGCGCCGCCCGACGTCCACGCATAACCGCCCTTCACTTCAACACCACTGAAATAATCTGTGCCAGTCGCAGTGATAATTACCTTCGTTTCACCGGGGCTCAGATTGGAAGGCTTCGTCATGTTATCCGTTTCCACCTTAGCGATTACATTATCAGAAGAATCTTTTGCCAACGTCCAGTTATCCGGAACCGTATCTGCCGTACTGCCTACACTCTTAATGTTCACTTTATTAATGGCCACTCCGCTCACGGTGTAGGTGACATCGCTGCTGCTCACACCTGCCGAACCGGAAGCACTTGCATCCAGTTTCGTGTTTATCTGGTCAAGAGCAATCGTAAAGGAAGGAGTGCCGGAAACTTTTGTCGCCACAACACCATTCACATTTTTCAGCAGCGTCATAGATTTATTCATCGGATCTGTCGTTGCACTGAATTGCACACCGCCAATGTTAATTGCAGAACTACTACCAAACACATAATTTGG
>NZ_CADBFF010000050.1:0-5365 GCF_902793885.1 uncultured Succiniclasticum sp. | reverse complement strand
AGACGGAAGCTGGATAAAGAAGATCGTATTCAATTTCCCTGTGCCTGTTGATGGCGAGGAAGTGAAAGAACTTCCCTTGGAAACTGAAACAACTGTCGAGACAGCAGACGTACTACAGAAGAATTATGCCCAACAAATATAAGGGACATGTTTCTTTCTTTGGCGATTTGCGAAAGCAATTCCAAAATGGCCCGCTGCGTGAGAATATCTAAAGCGCTGGTCGGTTCATCCAGCAAAATCACTTCCGGATTCAATGCTAATGCCCTGGCGATGACGACTCGCTGCAGTTGCCCACCGGATAGTTGATGCGGCAACCTGTCAAGAAATGTTTCATCTAATTCAACATGTTTTAAAAGGGCAACAGCCTGCTCTCTTCCATCCCCTTCCAGTCCTCCGAAACTGCGAAGGCTTTCCAGCAAATAAGTCTGAATCGTCATATACGGGCTGAATGTTGACATGGGATTCTGAAATACCATTTGGACTTTTCTATGATAATCCCGCAGGCTTTTCCGGGAATCAAAATCTAATGTCTGCCCACGAAACTGAACCGTTCCCGCAGCCGGAGTTTCCAGTCCGGCCAGAATACGCAATAATGTACTTTTTCCACATCCGCTGAGACCGATGATGCCAATCGATTCTCCGAAATGAACCTTTACGGAAACACCTTTCAATGCCTCTAAACGGTCTCTTCCTTTACCGTAAATCTGCCGTAACTCCCGTGTTTCCAAAAGAATATTGTCATTCAATAAGACGCGCCTCCTCCATCGTGGGCATAGATCGGATCAGTTCCTTTGTATAATCGTTGGAAGGATGGTGTAAAACCGTTTGGGTATCTCCTGATTCCACAATTTTTCCGCTATACATCACGCTAACAGTATCAGCCAGCGTTTCTGCAACTTTCATATTGTGCGTCACCATCAGTATGGCTGTACCGGTATTCTTATTCAAAACTTTTAATTCGCCCAGGATTTTTGCCTGTGTAACAATATCCAGCGCGCTGGTCGGTTCGTCTGCCAGAAGCAGTTTCGGTTTTGTCAGCATCGCCATTGCGATTGAACTGCGCTGTAACATTCCGCCAGACAGCTCAAACGGATACAGTTTTAGCAGGCGTTCCGGATCATCCAGCCTCATTTCCCGCAAGGCTCGGGCAGAAACCTCCAGACATATTTCCTTTTTCATTGCAGGATTCCTGTACTGCAAAAATTCCACAAACTGATCCCCAACTGTCATCAGAGAATCAAAATAGGATTCCGGATTCTGGAAAACCAGGGCGATGCGGCTTCCTAACAACTGCCGCCGTTTCTTTTCATCCAGCGCCAGCAGATCTGTATTGTCAAACACAATCGTACCGGCAGTAATATGAACCGCTTTGGAAGAAATCCCCGCTATTGCGTGAAGTATGGTGGATTTTCCGCTCCCGGTCCCTCCTACCAGGCAATGAATCTCACCTTCGTCAACGCGCAGCGAAACACCTTTAACGGTGGGTTTGTTTCCGTATGAAATTGACAGATTGGTAATATCAAGCAGTTTCTTCATAAGTATTATGACAGCCTTTTTAAAAAGGCCATACCCGGTTAAAAGTATGGCCTTTCGGATTGCATTTTTTACATCGTAGTGTCCTTACTGATCAGATAATAATCCAAAGGATACTTTTTCAGATTCTTAACGCTGTTTTTGGTTACGATAATCGTCTTACCGGATACCAGGAACAGATCCGGGTTATCCTGCAACAGGATCTTCTGGGCTTCCGTTTCCAGCTCGACGCGTTTGGCTGCGTCAAACTCACCTGCCAGTCTGACAATAACGGCATCGTATTCCGGATTGGAGTATTTGCCGTAGTTGTCCGCGCCTTTGGTGGAGAAGTTCTGCTCCAAAATACGCTGACCGTCACCGGTAACAGCGGTAATATAGCTGTTCAGAGACATATCAAATTTGCCCTCTTCCAGATTTTTCTGGGTATCGTCCATCTGGCGGATATTGATTTTGATACCGGCTTTGGCAAGCTGGGCCTGCAGGGCTTCCGGAATTGCCGTCTTCTTGAAAATCTGCAGATTCAGTTCAAAAGGCTTTCCGTCTTTCTCAATGACGCCGTCGCCGTTAGTATCCTTAAAGCCTTCCTGAGCCAGCAGTTTCTTGGCTTCTTCCAGGTTAAAGGTCTGTTTGTTCAGTTTATCAAAACCTATGCCGGCAGCTTTTGGGAATACAGTGCCGCAGGGTTCACCGTTGAACAGCTTCGCCATAGCGTCGCGATCCACTGCCATAGCCATGGCTTTACGGACATTGGCGTTCGCGAGGAAGGGGTGTTTTAGGTTCAGGAAAGCGAATTCAAGCCGCAGGGAAGGAACTTCCAGAGTGTTGAATTCACTCTTGCCTTTGAACAGGTCGGCACCTGCTTTGTCCAGTTTCTGTGCAATATCAATTTCGCCGGACTGCAGCGCCATCGCGCGGGTGTTATCGTCTTTAATCAGTTTCACGGTAATGGAATCCAGTCCCGGCTTGCCACCCCAGTAATAGGGGTTTGCTTTTAATTCGATCACTTCGCCTGATTTAAAGGACGTAACCATGTAGGGAGCAGTGGTTACCGGAGTTTTGGCTATCTCTTCCGCCGGTTTGGAAGTATCGATGATGGTAAACAGCGGCTCAGAAAGGTTATACATCAGGGCGCCGTAAGGGGCTTTTGTCTTATAGATGATGTTTTCACCGTCAACTTTAATGGAATCCAGGTTCGCGTTGGCCGCCGCCCGTTTGTCCTTGCCTACGGCGCGCTCAATGGTCTTCTTTACATCTTCCGGGGTCATTTCCTTGCCATTGCTGAATTTAACACCTTTACGGATGTGAATCTTCCAGGTCACCGGATCCACCTGTTCCCATTTGTCAGCCAGCACAGGGGCCAGCTTCATATTTTCATCAATGGTCGTCAGGCATTCGGAAGCGCCTGCACGGGCCAGGCTCCAGGCATTCCAGCCTTCTGCGGGTTCCAGGCTTTTATCCAACCAGAACAGGGCAATGTTCATATGCTTTGCCGCTGTTTTTTCCGTTTTGGCCGGAGCCGGTTTTTCCTCTTTTTTGTCCCCTCCGCCGCAGCCTGCAATCATGAGGACTGCCGCAAGCAGCGACAACACACACAGCAAAACCTTTTTCATTTGTTTTCCTCCTTTAATAAATATATAACTTATCTTTTATCAGGTCTCCTTGGGGTCAAGGATATCCTGTAAACGATCGCCTAATAGATTAAACATAATCACATGGATAAAAATCAGAAACCCCGGGTAAAACAAAAGCCAGGGCGCCCGCTGCATAAACTGCTTGCCTTCACTCAGCATATAACCCCATTCAGGAGTGGGCGGCTGCGCCCCCAGACCTAACAGGGACAAGGAAGAAAGCAACAGCAGTTTATCGCCAAAGTCCTGGGTAGCAACAACGATAATATGAGGAAATACATTGGGCAGAACATACTTGAATAAGATACGTACGGATCTGACGCCCCCCATATGCGCCTGTTTTATAAAATTGCTTTCCCTGAATTCCAGCACCAGGGAATGGGAAATCCGCGCATAGGTGATCCAGCTCACCGACATAATGGCAATCGTCGTCGTAACAATGCCGTTGCCGAAAATGCTGACCATAACAAGAACCAGAACCATGGACGGAATAGCAAGAACAACGTCAAGAAAACGCATGAAGATCTGTTCTGCAGCCCCGCCTGCCAGGGCCGCCATAATTCCCACAGTTGTACCTGCAAGAGAGATAAAAACTACAATACCGATCGTCATTAGCAGGGATGACTTCCCGCCATATAAGAGCCGTGACAGAAAACAGCGGCCAAGCTGATCCGTTCCCAGGGGATATTGCCCCGATGAATCCAGGAGCGCATGATCTGCATGAATCTCAATCGGACTATTGGGAGCGAACTGAGGCGCAAACAGGAAGAACACCACCAAAAGGATGTTAAGCGTCAGTAACAGGCAGAATATTTTGTTCTCTGTAATTTTCTTTATCCAGATATTCATACTGCTTTTTCTGTTAACCGGACTTTAGGGTTGATCAGGCATACCAGCATATCGGCTGCCAGATTTACAAATGTATAAATGATAGCCATCCAAACAACATACGCCTGCAGAACCACATAATCACGGTAGGCCACTGCTTCCAAAGCCACACTTCCTATACCCTGCCAGCCGAATATGACCTCAACAACCATGGAACCGCCAAGCAAATCGCCAATAGACAGGCCCAGCATCACAAGAATACTAATGGACGCGTTTGGAATAATATGGCGAAGATAGATTCTTGTATTGGAATATCCCCTGGCCTTCAAACCGGTAACATAATCTTTATTGATCTCCGCCACAATACCGGAACGGATCCGTCTGCAATATAGGGCAATCATCCAAATCGCAAGCGATGTTGCAGGCAAAACCAGATGCTTAAAATCGCCGCTTCCCATTACAGGCAAAAGGCGTAATCGCACTCCCATCCAGTACATCAATAATAGTCCCAGCCAAAATGTGGGCATGGCCGTACCCCAAAAAGAGAAAAGGCGTATCGCGTAATCAATCCACCTGTTACGGCAGACCGCTGCCAATATCCCCAACGGGTAAGCAAAAACAAGCATAATCAACACTGCTGAAAACGTCAGCAATACTGTGTTCGGAAGTTTGCTCTTCATGATTTCAGCTACCGGCTGATTTGTATCGTAGGACGAGCCCCAGTCGCCCCGCAGTGCCTTAGTAAGCCAGTTCGAATACTGTTGAACAAAGCCCTTGTCCAGGCCTAATGCAGCTTTTTCCTGGGCAATGACTTCAGCCGGCGGCATCTCTCCCCGTTTTGCATATTTCATAGTAATGGGATCCGATGGAGCCATATATAAAAGGGCAAAAGAAAACACTGATACGATAAAAACAACAGGAACAAGAGCAATAACCCGTCTAAAAAAATACCGTAACATCTTTTTTCCCGCTCCTTCACAGACTCCTAAATATTAATATTTTATATTTAATAATATCATTTCCTATTAAATGAGTCAACCTAAATTATCTTCATTATTGACAGATTAACCCCTTTTACAGAATTGCGCAATAAAAAAACTATACAAAAAAAGCCGCAGAAAAATCTACGGCTATAAGAAAAAATACTGTGTTAAAGTTGCTTTTACTGATTCACCTGCGTCCGCAGCTGGATTGCTTCTGCAATATGCGCCGCTTGGATATCGTCGCTGCCGGCCAGGTCCGCAATGGTACGGGCCACTTTCAGAATCCGGTCGTAGCTGCGGGCGCTGAGTCCCAATTTGCAGAAGGCGTTTTCCATCAACGTGTTGCAAGATGCATCCAATTTGCAGAACCGTTCCACCTGCCGGTGATTCATG
>NZ_CADBFF010000049.1:0-5443 GCF_902793885.1 uncultured Succiniclasticum sp. | reverse complement strand
GCCATGTATAAATCCAAAGAGCGGGGAAAACATACTTTTACGTTTTATACAATTCTTTAGAAGACTGCTCGGCAGGGGCGAAACAAAAAGATCTTTTTTGTTTTGTATAAAAAGTCTGTAGGAAAGAGTTAAACCCAAGTAGTGGCTGGTGAAGTAAACCCCAATTTAACACAGTACACTATTCAACAGTCGTGGAGCTTCAACATCCACGGCTGTTTTTTTGTATGGTAAATCCCAGTTTATTACAGTAACCTATTCGACAGTCGTGGAGTTTCAACAAACTTCTATGGCTGTTTTGTTTTAGTACGGCAATTCAATTCAAGATAAAGTTGACTTGTATTTTTACATAAAAATGATAAAATATAATAATATAGAAATATCATGAATAGTGTAAAAAATTCGATAAAAGGGGTTGACAACCAATGTCATGTTGGGCTACTCTTTTCAGAGCAGAGCAGAGCAGAGCAGAGCAGAGCAGAGCAGAGCAGAGCAGAGCAGAGCTATGCGACATATTGCGGCACTGCATTACGTTGCTTTGCGCTTGGTGGCGCAAAGTACATCAACAGGATAACTATACCCCTTTTCCTTTGCGTGGTGGTTGTCGTTTCAGTGTTGCAACATCTGTTAAAACTATATACAGGCGATATTGATCAGGTAAAAGAATTGCAGTATTCTTTTGCCTGATATTTTTTATTGCGAAAGATAAAATCAGCATTGTTTCAAAATGAAATTACCTAATAGTAGGAGAATAACGTTTATGGAAGAGTTTGGTTCATTCAAAGAACGGAAAGAAGGCCTTGCGCCGTATCTTTCCCCGCTGGGAGCCTGGGCGCTGGCTTTCGGCTGCGCGGTAGGCTGGGGCGCCTTCGTTATGCCGGGCAATGTGTTCCTGCTCAAGGCAGGACCTCTGGGAACCTCCGTCGGCATGGCCGTGGGCGCGTTGATCATGCTGCTGATCGGGGTGAACTATCACTTTATGATGAACCGGTTCCCGGATGCTGGGGGCGCTTTTGCCTTTACTAAAAATGTGCTGGGGTATGATCAGGGCTTTCTGAACGCCTGGTTCCTTGTGCTAGCCTATATCTCCGTGCTGTGGGCCAACGCTACGGCGCTGGCGCTGTTGGGCCGGCGGCTTATGGGCGATACGCTGCAGTTTGGTTTCCATTACAGTATGGCCGGCTACGATGTTTACTTGGGAGAAATCCTGGCAGTGGTGGCGGCCATTGTCCTCTGCGCGCTGATCGCGATGCGGGGCGGCAGATTCGCAGAGCGGATTCAGATTCTGCTGGCGCTGGTCCTGTTCGTTGGCGTGGCGGTGGGCGGCTTTCTTGTGTATAAAAACAGCGGCGGGGAAGTCAGCCATTATTATCCTCTGTACGCTCCGGGAAAAACTCCCTTTATGGGGACCATGGCAATCGTCATGCTGGCTCCCTGGGCCTATGTGGGCTTTGAATCCATTTCCCACTCAGCGGAAGAGTTTACCTTTTCTAGGAAAAGATCCTTTGGGATTCTGGCGGTGGCGGTGGTGACGGCCGCCGTCACTTATATTACCCTTTCCCTCATGGCGGTTTCCGTCCTGCCGGAAGGCTGGTATGTGACCTGGGTCATGTACATTAAAGACCTTGCGTTCCTGGATGGGATAAAAGGACTGCCTACGTTTTACGCGGCATACGCAACCATGGGGGACGCCGGCTTTAAGCTCATCGGGGCGACGGTGCTGGGGGGGATTTTTACCGGAATCCTTGGCAATTATATTGCTTCCAGCCGTCTTCTGTATGCCATGGCCAGGGACAGAATGCTGCCGGACTGGTTCGGAGAACTGAACGAGTACCGGGTTCCCCGGAACGCCATCCTGTTTATCATGGCGGTTTCCGTCTTCGTGCCCTTCCTGGGCCGGACGGCTATCGGCTGGATCGTAGACGTGACCACCATAGGGGCCGTTGTGGTGTACGGATTCACTTCCTATACGGCGTTCCTGGAGGCAAGAAAAGAGGGAAACCTGTTTGTTACGGTTACTGGCTTTTTAGGCTGTATCTGCGCCGTACTTTTCGCTCTGTTCCTGTTCCTGCCGATTGAAGACGTGACCGCCGGGCTGGAAGTGGAGTCCTATGTTATCTTCATCTTCTGGAGTATCATAGGCTGCCTGTTCTTCCTGTATCTTTTGGAGAACGACAGGGACGGTCGCTTTGGCAAGACCACTACCGGCTGGATGTGGATGACGGCCCTGATCATCATTACTTCCATGGTATGGGTACAGGAGGCCTTCCATACCGTGACGTCCAGCACCGTAATTAGGATCAACGACTATCACGAGTTGCTGATGAAGAAATACCACGTAGCACGTACAATAGATGAGACCCTTTCTACCTCTTACTTTCTGAATAACCAGATGGGACTGATTCGCTCTGAACTGTTGAAGGACACAGGCATCCAGCTGATCCTGATTCTGATCGTGCTGGCGATTATGACCCTGGTTTACCGGACCATCCTGCGCCGGGAAAAGACGACGGAGCAGGAAAAGCTGCTGGCGGAATTGAGCAGTAGGGCCAAAAGCAACTTCCTTTCCAACATGAGCCACGATATCCGCACGCCTATGAACGCTATCGTGGGCTATACCGCACTGGCCAAAAAGGAAAAGGATCCGAAGAAGGTCGCGGATTACATGAACAAAATCGATGCCTCCAGCCATCACCTACTGGCGCTGATTAACGATGTGCTGGATATGAGCCGTGTCGAAAGCGGCAAGATGGAGCTGGAACTGGCCCCGGCCAATCTGGTTAAGACCCTGGACGAGGTGCGGGATCTGTTCGCGACCCAGATGAAGACAAAGAAGCTGGTCTTTACGGTAACAGCGGATGTGACCAACAGGACGGCGATCTGCGATAAGAACCGTCTGAACCGGATTCTGCTGAACCTGCTGAGCAATGCGTTCAAGTTTACGCCGGAGGGCGGTTCCGTATCCGTGAAGCTGATACAGACAGGCGCCGGGGAAGACATGGGCTATTACCAGCTGCGCGTGAAGGACACGGGCATCGGCATGAGCCCGGAATTCGCTGCCACGATGTTTGATGCGTTCACCCGAGAACGCACGGCGGAGGTAGCCGGCATTCAGGGCACAGGTCTGGGCATGGCCATCACCAAAAGCATCGTGGACCTGATGGGCGGCGAAATCAATGTAATCACGGAGAAGGATAAAGGTACGGAGTTTGTAATCCACCTGACTTTCCCTCTGGCGGAAGAACTTCCGGAAGAGGGAGAAATCCAGGAAAGCGGCGCCGCTGAGACGGATTCGGGGTTTGCCGGTATGCGCATCCTGCTAGTGGAGGATAATGCTATCAACCGGGAAATTGCCCAGATGATTTTGATGGAACTGGGCTTCAAGGTGGAAACGGCGGAAGATGGCAAGATCGCCCTGGACAAAGTGGCGGCGTCCGCCCCCGGGTATTACGACGGCGTGCTGATGGATATCCAGATGCCGGTGATGAACGGGTACGAGTCCACGAAAGCAATCCGCGCCCTGCCGGATCCGGAACTGTCCCGGATCCCCATTATTGCAATGACGGCGAATGCTTTTGCAGAGGATATCCAGCATGTATTGGAAGTGGGTATGAACGGTCACATCGCCAAGCCCATCAATATTCCAGATATGGTGGCTACGTTACGCGGGTGTCTTAAATAATATAAATGTATGCCGCAAGGTTCCGTGGCGTGCGTCCTGATATTCCTGAAATTACTTATTTTTGCCGGTTCATATTTTTTGAATTGACTAAATGACAATCTGACAATCTGGTATAAACCGAATAAATCGCAATTTATCTCGCTAAATTAATAATCGGAATCGCTAAAACGCGTTCTGGCAATCAGCTTTGTCAGGACGTGTTTTTTGTCTCCATTATTGCAAACCGTGATATAATGATATGTAATCAGATAAATAAAAAAGAATCTGCCTGTGGTGCGGATTTGAGTGACATAGACTGACAGAATTTTAGTAATAAAAAAGACCGTTCGTATACGAATCGTACTACGAACGGAACCGGAGGTCCCCACCGCCGGTCACATCCTGCCGCAAGGTAATGGTACCTTCCTGCCGGGTCCGGGCATCCAGGTTCCGGCCTGCCTCCACCTTGCCGTCAAAGGTGATGTCACCCTGGCTGGCGGAAGCGGTCAGATCCCGGCCGGATTCCACATTGCCCTGGAAGACGATGCCGCCGTTCTGGGTGCTGGCCTGGAGATCCCGGCCGGCCTGCACATTGCCGCCCAGTTCCAGGCTGCCCTGCTGGGTGGAAGTATGCAGATCCCGGCCTGCGGTCAGGCTGCCGTCCACCTTCACGCTGCCGCTGCCGGTGGACTCGGCCATCAGGTCATTGCCCGCCTGCATCTGGCCTTTTACCGTCACATTGCCGTTGGTGCCCCGAACCATCAGGTCGTTCCCGGCCTGCACATTGCTGTCCACGGTTACACTGCCGTTGTCAGACTGAGCGGTGGCGTCGTTGCCGGCGTCCAGTTTCCCTTTCACCAGCACATTGCCGCTGCCCGTCTTCACGGTGGCATCACCGGTCTTCGCTTCCACCTGCCCGTCGATGGTCACATCGCCATTCTGGTTCTTGATGGTTGCAGCCGTACCGCTCTGGACATCCCCGGTTACGACGAGATTGCCGTCCTGCTGGTTATCCAGGGTGATGCTGCTGCCCGCCGTGGCATTGCCGTTCTGGCGGAGGCCCTTCTGGGCTGTCAGTTCGATGGAACCGTTGGTAGCGGTCAGGTCGCCGCCGTTGGTCAGCATCATGCCGGCTTTCATCTTCAGATTCCGTCCAGCGGTCACTGCCTGTTCGTTGGCCATGGATTGACCGGAAGTCAGTCCCACATCCTGGCTGGCTTTCATCACGCCCTGGTTGTGCAGGTCAGTCTTTGCGTCCATGGTCACATCGCCGCCTTTGGCTTCCACATCCCCTTTGTTGGTGATGCTGCCGGTATCGGATTTCATGGTCACAGACGTACCTGCTGTCACGGCCTTATCGTTGGCCATGCCGCCGCCGGATTTCAGTCCCACACTCTGGCTGGCCGTCACGGCACCCTGGTTACGCAGGTCAGTCTTGGCGTCCATGGTCACGTTACCGTCTTTGGCTTCCACATCGCCGTTATTGGTGATGCTGCTGGCAACGGAGGTCATCCGTACATCCTGCTGGGCCGTCACTGCACCGGTATTGCTCATGGCTTCGCCAGACTGCAGATTCACAGAACCTGCAGTGGCCGTCAGTGCTCCGCCGTTGGTCAGCGTCGTGCTGGCTTTCATCTTCAGGTTCCGTCCAGCGGTCACTGCCTGTTCGTTGGCCATGGATTGACCGGAAGTCAGTCCCACATCCTGGCTGGCTTTCACCACGCCCTGGTTGTGCAGGTCAGTCTTGGCGTCCATGGTCACATCGCCGCCTTTGGCTTCCACATC
>NZ_CADBFF010000048.1:0-5684 GCF_902793885.1 uncultured Succiniclasticum sp. | reverse complement strand
AATCTGAGTAAAATTATGTTTACTGGCCGCAATGCTAACGCATTGTGGTCTTTTATTTTTGCTTATTTATTATAGTACTATAACAAAACAGCCGTGGAAGTTCCACGGCTGTTGAATAGGTTACTTTGCAAAATTAGGGTTTTATTTAGCGCCTTGCAATGTCTGCGGTCCCTCTTTAGGGCATGACCCAAGCCCCCAGCAGTTTAACTGGGCTCCTCCGGCTACCGTCTTCAGATGCTCGCCGTCTAACTCGAAGTCCTCGAGTTCCGACAGGTACGCTTCGGCTTCTTCTATAGACAGTTCAATACCTTCAGCCTTTGCGAAAGCCATCAGCTCTTCCGCAGTCTTACACTGCATCGCTTTTTCTAACATTTCTTTTGTGATTTCGTTTTTGTTAATTGGCATAGTGGAAGCCTCCTTATATGTTAATCTCGCTATGCATACCTGTACCAATTACGAACCATACTTATTGACATGTACACAATCTTTATAACAAACACCACCAGCCACACTTCTCAGTTGTGTGCTGTCCAACTCCAGGTCATCTATCTCTGACATATACGCCTCTGCTTCCTCCTGCGTAAGGTCAATACCTTCGGCTTTCGCTAATGTGATGAGTGCAGTAACATCCTTACACTGAACAGCTTTCTCAACCAGTTCTTTTGTCAGTTCGTCTTTGTTAATCGGCATAGTAGAATTCTCCTCGTATTAGTTAATTTTTAAGTATCTTTTATTATTATATATACAAAATAGATTCATCAAAATTGACGCTGTTGGAAATTATTTTTAATTATATCATACTCATCGTTGCTGAGCAAAACTGGGATTTTCCATAATAAAACAAAACAGCCGTGGATGCTGATGTACAACAACACCTATAAATGTAATTGACATAATCAAACTCTTAATACGTTTTAGTAATATATGCATTTACCGTCTCATGTACCCTGCTTTCATCATCCTGCATGATATTGCTCCTCATCCATTATTACTCAGATCAACTTTTTCAAAGCGCCATTTCTGTTGTACGTCCGGATATTTTTTGTAATCCACTTCGCTCATAAACATATCCAGCGGACGTACGCAGTCGGAATAATCACCATATAGATGCTTATAAACGACATGAGGCTCCCCGGTCTCAGAATGATTGGCTATGGTGATGATAAGGTACAGTTTTCCTTTAAAATGACGGTACACTTCGTTAGGTTTTGGGACAGGTCGTTCCACGATAGTTCCTCCGTAACTTTCTGTTACATATAACTTGGAGAATTTCAGCTCAAGAGTATTGCTCCAGGTGTCTGTTTACAGCCGCGTTCAATTTATCATCTGCTTTATGTTGAAACTTTTTCGATTCAACCGCAACACGGGTATGCGAACCTTTGGAGATAATCCCGGTTTCATCGCTTGCTTCAAGCTGAAATTCAAAGAATCGTTTTTCATGTTTTGCCAATATGGCCGTAACTTTAATTTCCATACCTAACGGCGTTGGGGCGTCATGGCTCAAAGATAGAAAGCACCCTACGGTCGTGAATCCGGAATCACAATATTCAGCCGCCAGTTGCATAGCAGCACTCTCATAAAGCTGTGCCAATACAGGCGTCCCCAATACTTGCAGCGTCCCACTTCCGACGGAAACAGCAAGCATGTCCTCTGTTACAGTTTTTGTAATAGTTTTTTGCGTATTCATTATTACTCTTTCTTCTTTTCGTTTTATTAAAGTCATTTACAGGAGTATTCGTTAAACTCCCGACATCAGCAAGTATTTTCTGTGCAAGATCAGTCTTCTTCATGTCATTAACCCCAGCGTTTGCATCCTCACAAATCACGATTTGTATCACTGCCATCATTATAACAAAACAGCCGCAGAAAAATCTACGGTTGTTGAGCAAAACTGAGGTTTACCATACTAAAACAACAGCCGTGGATGCTGAAGTTCCACGGCTGTCTGGAAAACAGGAACTAATTTAATTCTCTATTTTTGAACAAATTAAAAAATATAATCAGGACAATTTAACCTACATTTATATAACCAGGACAAGCTTTCCCATAATTTTCGCAAACATTATAGCCGCCCGCGACCTTTTTCAGCGCTTCTTCTTCCAACTCAAAATCGTCCATCTCGGCCAAATAGGCTTCAGCCTCCTCTTTTGTCACTTCAATACCTTCCGATTTGGCTAAAGCCATCAGTTCTTCAGTAGTACGACATTGCATCGCTTTTGCAAGCATTTCTTTCGTGATTTCGTTTTTGTTGATTGGCATAACAGGATCCTCCTTTATGTTAAATGGTAACTGCCTTTACTTATATATACAAAACAGGTTCATCAAAATTGACGCTGATGGGAATATTTTTTTTAATTATATCATACAATCTTTACTGAGCAAAACTGGGATTTTCCATACTAAAACAACAGCCGTAGATGCTGAACTTCCACGCCTGTTGAATCATTTACTGTGTAAAACTGGGATTTGACGTATTAAAAAAAACAGCCGTAGATGTTGAAGTGATCCACGGCTGTTGAATAGGTTACTGTAATAAATTGTTGTTTTCGTAACCATAGACGCTTCCGCCGGCTCCACCTTTTATCACCGCGTGAGAGCCAAATTACATGATGTACTTCCAAATATGGATTCCCGTTCTTATCAATAAATGGAGCAGCCTTTTCTATCTGGGCAAAACCAATCGTCCAGGTCAGTTCTCATATAACACTTACCACCGGCTATATTCTTCATTTCACTGCTGTCCAGTTCATAGTCGGCCAGTTCCGCCAGATACGTTTCCGCTTCCTCTTTTGTCAGCTCATAACCGCCGGTCTTTGCCAGCTCAATCAGTTCATCGGCAGTTTTGCACTGCATGGCTTTTTCAATCATTTCTTTTGTGATTTCGTTTTTGTTGATTGGCATACTATACCCCCCTTTTTAATAAAAATTCAACGGGTATCCATTTATGTTATTTATTATAAACGAAACGCGAAAAATAAGCAACATTTGTTGAGCTAAACAACGATTTGTGCGATTAATTTTGATTTACTTAGTTATAACAAAACAGCCGCAGAAATTCCACGGCTGTTAGAAAAACGCAAATATGTCTCAACTTCAATTCTTTCAACGTTTCCTCCGGATGCGGTACCGGTTTCCTATTTTATCCCATACCGTTTACCTGCATTTCGTATTGGAATCAGCAAGGACAGCCCTTTTACTTCCAAATCCAGGAATCACTGTAAGAGATACGTTTTTGCTTCATATAAGGCTTCATCGTTTTCCAAACAGATGTCAGCACGGGCTTTTCGCTTTTGTATTCCGGAAATTTCCAGAGCCCGGCAGCTTCGTCGTAAATGGCGCCCACAAGCACATCGTTTTGCGACTCGAAACCGTAAACGACAGTTTTCTCCAGGGAACCGTCGCTTTCACGAACAACTTTTACCGATGCCCGGTAATCCATTTCTCTGGGGAGAGTTTCCGCGTTTATGCTTTCCGAATCCAGATAGAACGAGCGTCCGTCCCGGGAACAGCACCACACATCCGCAGCCAGGGAAACTCCCGGAAAATACAGGGAACCTGCTGCAAAAAATGCTGCCGCCAACACCAGTATTCTAAAAATTTTCCCAGTAAACATGAATTTTCCTCCCTGTCATAGTATTCAGTATCCTGTTTTATTTACCACATTCTCTTTACCATTACGCTGCAAGACAAATCCTTATCGTGATGACCGCGCTGCCAGGTTACGTCGCCGCCCACGATCCAGCCTTTGGCCACTTCCACCTCGCCGCCGATGGATAAAACGAAATGCGTCTTATCCTGCACATTGCGCATATCATACGTGTTGGCCGCATCGCCCATGTAACTGTAGCGCAGTTTCGGCTCCGCTCCCGCGAAAGCATGCTTCACTCCGGCACGGACAGCGTAGCTGCCCCCGGCCAGATAGCGTTTAAATTCTACACCAAGTCCCATGCCGAAATAGTCATTGTGTTTGCTGTTAACGACCTGATTGAACACACCGGCGCCGTCTTCGCTGTAGCCGTTCTGCCACAGCCGGGACAGCTGGGCGTTCACGTAAGGACGCACATGCCAGGCTTTGTTTTGCCCTGCCTGCAGATCGTACAGGTATTCGCCGCCTAATTCCAATATGCGGCTGTGGTAATCCGCGCTGGCGGTCATGTCTATAACGCCTCTGCGTAATTTGTTACGCATCCAGCCGTAGTCCAGGTACACCATGCCTTCGCTCTTTGCTTTGTTGAAGCCTGCGTACAGACCGAAGCGGGTGTCCTTTAATCTGTTGCTGGAACTGTCATCAGAAAAGCTCGTCTGCCCATAACCGGCAAACACACCGGCCCTCCAATTGGACGCTACCTGTTTGTCCCAACCTAACAGGATGGTACTGCTATGGTAGTCCGTATCACCCCGCACATCACCCCAGTTCTTACCGAACTTCAACCAGATGTCGTTGGTGGCGGGTTCTACCTTTTTCGTTGTAACTTCCATGCCGTCGTCATTGCTTTCGTTCAGATGCTGCACCGGTATTTTTATTTTCGCTTCTTTACTCATGAAAGCTTCGTTCAGCCGCGCGGACAAAAGATGCCGCGTCACATTACTGCGCTGCACCGCCGCCATGTTTTTGGCGGATGCATTGGAGGCGATGTCAGAAAAGGCCCGTTTCGCAAGGCTGACGTCCAAAGAATAAAGCGTTGCAAATTCCTGCCTGCGGTCATTGTCCGCCGCCAGGAAAATCCTTCCCGCAGCATTGTAGCCCTGTGTTTCCTGCTCGTTCATCACACCCATCAGACTGCGCTCGATAGGGCGAATCGTGCTTGAAAAATAGGTGTCGTAAAGACCCAGGCATGCATCCATTCCCTGATTGGTATCATAGGCACTTTCGATTATCTCGGCATCGCTATTGCCTCGCCCGACCAGATATTCGTAGGTGTACTTCTTCGCGCGGGCCACCGCATTATCGTAACCGTTCCGGTCCGTAATGTTACCGTTTGCGTCCACATACGAGTTAATCCGGGCCTCGTTCCTCACGGCCGCAGCCGCCCGTGCTTTCTGCTCAAGCGGCATATCTGCCAGCATCAGGGCGTTGAGCCTGTCCGTTACGCCTTCATGGTAACGCGTTCTTTCCGCCTTCCATTCCGATACTTTCATTGCGCTGGTAAAATCGTAAGTGGCAAAAGCTTTGAGCGTTCCCGTTGAATTCGGCTTAAATCCGTAAATTGTTTCCGGAGCTACATCCACGTCACGCACCACTTTGTAATTTTCCAGCGGGTTATGCACATATTGAAACCCGTTGTCCGCAATGGGGGCCGCTGATGCAAATACTCCAGGTTCTCCTCCGCAAAAAACAGTTACGGCAAGGAAAACCAAAAACACAAATACATTTTTCCACACTAAACGATGCCTGTCAGCCGCTTGGTTTTTAGTTATGTTCAACATGATTTCTGTCCTCTACTTCGAGCCAACTATTTAAAAAACGCTTTCCATATTAAAACCTATGCTGATGAAAACTACTTTTATATTATATTATATCATACTAATCTTTACTGAGCATAACTGGGATTTGACGTATTAAAAAACAGCCGTGGATGTTGAAGTGAACCGCTCCCCGTCAAGTAGACAGTAAAATAATTAAATATTATTTCACAGCGCTTCGACGCTGTGGCAACCGCAGATTCCGTTTGGCAGCTAAAGCA
>NZ_CADBFF010000047.1:0-6149 GCF_902793885.1 uncultured Succiniclasticum sp. | reverse complement strand
ATATCTTGCTGCATAAGAAAAACGCTGACAACACGAAATCGTCAGCGTCTCAAAACTTTATTTTATTTCATTGTCCTCTTGACGGGGAGCGGTTCAAAATCCACGGCTGTTGAATCATTTACTGTGTAAAACTGCAATTTACCACATTCTCCTTACGGTTACGCTGCAAGACAAATCTTTATCGTGACGGCCGCGCTGCCAGATTGCGTCGCCACCGATGCTCCAGCCTTTGGCCACTTCCACCTCGCCGCCGATGGAAAGAACAAAGTGCGTTTTGTCCTGCACATTGCGCATATCATACGAGTTGGCCGCATCGCCCATGTAACTGTAACGCAGTCTGGGTTCCGCTCCCGCGAAAGCGTGCTTCACACCGGCACGAATCGCGTAATTGCCTCCTGCCAGATAGCGTTTAAACTCCACGCCGGCGCCCATGCCGAAGTAATCGTTGTGTTTGCTTTGCACTACCTGATTGAACACGCCGGCCCCGTCTTCACGGTAGCCGTTCTGCCATAAGCGGGACAGCTGCGCGTTCACATAGGGACGCACGTGCCAGGCTTTGTTTTGCCCGGCCTGCAGGTCGTATAAATACTCGCCGCCTAATTCCAAAATACGGCTGTGGTAATCCGCGCCGGCGGTCATGCCCATTACGCCTCTGCACAATTTGTTACGCATCCATCCGTAATCAAGGTACACCATGCCTTCGCTCTTTGCGTTGTTGAAACCTGCGTACAGGCCGAAGCGGACATCTTTCAGTTTATTGCTGGAATTGTTGTCCGTAAAGCTCGTCTGCCCGTAACCGGCAAACACACCGGCCCGCCAGTCAGACGCTACCTGCTTGTCCCAGCCTAACAATGTGGCTGTGCTGTGGTAATCCGTATTGCCCTGCACATCGCCCCAGTTTTTACCAAACTTCAACCAGATTTCGTTGGCGGCCGGTTCCAATACGTTTAAGGAAACATCCACACCATCGTCCATTTTATCCGCAGCTTGCGCCGTCGCATTTTTGCTAATTATATTTTGCTCCACAGCATTTTGTTTTAACGCAATTTCTCTTTCCGTGCTCACCGCTTTACTTTCATTCACATCCATCAAATGCTGCACCGGGATCTTCACCTTCACCGGTTTTGTTGTGAACGCTTCGTTCAGCCGCGCGGACAAAAGATGCTGCGTCACGTTGCTGCGCTGCACAGCCGCCATGTTTTTTGCCGCTGCGTTGGAAGAAATCGCGCGTAACGCTTCTTTGGCTTCTGAAGACGGCAGATGAAACAGCGTCCGCATTTCATTCACGCGGGCATCATTGTTATTTTTTAAATTGCTGTACATCGCCGTCATAGCGCCGAAAGTCTCGCTTTGGGTCTCGTCCATTTCGCCCAAATTGTTTTCTGTTCTGGTGACAACCGACAGCACATTATTTTCAATTTTATTTTCCGCGCTCATCATACCGGACACCGCGTAACGGGTTCCTACCGGCGTCTTTGTGTTGCCATCGATGGAGGATGCCGTCAGCACCGTGACTGTTTCATCCGGCAGCACCTCGCTCCAATTGGCAACCTGCACATCGGAACCGTCGATCTTCGCCCTGCCGCTGACGGCGATATGCCCGGCGCTGCCTCCGGCCCAGGCCAGAAGCGTGCCGTCTGAGAGCAGGTCTCCGTTAATACGCAGGGAGGAATTCTTATCTGTTGCACCGATGGTCCCGTGGTTGGTGAACAGCCCCACGTTCTGCAATTCTTTCGAGTTTCCGTTTAGTTTATAAGGCAACGAATAACCCGCGGACGACGCATTGCGCACGGCCCCGTCGGGAATCAGGTCATACGTGCCGCCGAAAAGGCTGCCGCCTTTTTCCACCGTAGCGGACAGCACCTTCGCCGTACCACTGTAAACTAAACTGCCGCTCACGTTCAGGCGCATATTGTCCGCGCCGGTGATGTTGCCGTTGTAACTTAGTCCCGTTCCTTCAAAGGAAAGGCGCGTGGTCAGTTCCTCATCCCCTTCATACTGACGTTTCATGGCAGGATCGGGTAGTGTCTCCCCGTTGATGACCGTCGTGATCTTGTCGTCGTCGTAGACCCATCGCGATACGATGTCGCCGGACAGTTTGGCCCCCGTGCCGATGTGGATGTTTTTCACAAAGGCGTTGTCGCTGATGGCAATGGCGGCTTTTTTCCCGCTCAGTTCGCCCCGCACCGTAAAATCGTCCACCAATGGGCCGTCCGTCTCCAGCAAATCCGGATCCAGCATGTCCTCAAATCCATATACATATTGCGAAAAATAGCGCGCCGCGTAGGATGCACGCGAGCCAAACTCATTTCCCAGCGAATTCTGGCCAAAGTCAAAAGCAGCGCCGATGCCGCCCTCGCCGTCAGCCGTCACCTTACTTCCCTTCGCCAGCGTGATCCGGTGGTCCTTGCCAAAGGCTGCCAGAATACCGTTGCCGTTCGGGCCGTCGGCCTGTACGTTCACGCCCCTGCTGACGGTGACATCATTACCGCAGCCGTCAATCCGTATGCCGACGGCGGCCATGCCTTTTGTCATCAAGGGCGCGTTCTGAATCACCGTGTTCCCACTGCCGTAAATGTGCAGGCCCATACCGTAGGGATTTTCATTGTAAGCGCCGGCAATATAGGCCGTACCGTCCGCATTGCGGGCATAGTACGGCGCATCGTTCACGATGGTCCGGCTGTCGCTGTACACGGAACGCCCGAAGAAATCCCGCCGGTCGATGGAATAGCCCAGATCCTGCAGTACCGCCAGCTCCGCTTCCATAAAGCCCACATAATTACGCCACATCTGGTGGCTCATCCAACCGTTGCGCAATTCGATATGGCTAAGGTTGACAACGTCTTCGTCTCCATATCCTTCGTTTCCGTGAACGGGCAGCCCCGGAACCTTCTGCTCCAGCTTATATCCATAATAATTATACGCGCGCAGTTCCGACCCTTCCAGCACGTCGCGCACATGGCTGCCGGAAAAATAGGGAACAGCCGCATCAGGCCAATCATCAACGTACCTCGGCAGATCAAAATACGGTTCCGTCGCCTCCCCGCGGTTTACGGTTCGGATCTCCATGCCCGGCTTCGCCTGCACACCCCGCCAGTCATACAGATGGGATTCATACAGATTCGGTTTTTCGGAAAAACGCGTCAGGGGCAGTTCATGTGCCCCAATTCCCAGCGCATGGCAGATTTCATGGATTACTGTAGGCGTCAGGGCCATATAACTGACCTGGGGCAGCGGCATATCATAACGGTCCTGTTCGCCATCCGGTGGAAACAGAGGCGTGCCGATAACAACAAAGCCCGCCGGACCGTCCTCCGACCGCAGGGTTTTTCCGTCATTGAGGACGGCGTTTGGCGTGGCAACACTGACGGTCTGTCCGTTTCTCTCCACATCGGAATAACTGGGCTGGGCTGCCGCGTTATAGTAATCGTGATTGACCGTGACAGCCAGGACGGCCGGCTGCTTTGCGGTCTTCGTATGCTTCAGCACGCCTTCCCAGTAGTCTGCAGCAAAATGGAGGCGCTCCTTCTGCCAGTCCGGAAGCTCGCCCTGAGAGGTCAGGTAAACCCTGTCCTCCTCAAGCATTATTTCATCGTACCACTTACCCGTAACTTTTTCCCCCGCACCGTAATAATCCAGACGGAACAATCCGTTGGGCGTCGTATACGAAGTGACGGCCTCCGCCCTATGCCAGGGCGTAAGCAAACAAAGCCCCAGGGCAAGGGCCGTCAGTATGGTTTTCTTCCTATTTTTTTGGAGCAGGTTTTTTTTCATGATGATTCCCCTCAACAAAGCGAACCGTCAACCTGTTTTAATTTTATGAAGATTGTAGTGAAATGATAATGAACGTTGACACAAACCGCGATTTGTCCCGACAGTCCTCATTTATTATTCATTATAACAAAACAACCGCAGAAATTAAATCCACGGCTGTCGAATGATATATAAATGTTAACTGATATTTAATCCCTTTTGAAACACTACGGTTATCCATTTCTCACTCTTCCTATTTCTTTGCTTATACACTCTTATTATATCAAAACACGCAGTGAAACAAGTTGTATGTTTCCGACATATCCGCCTTCACCATAGCATTACAAAGAAACACAAGAAACGTGTAATATTAATTTCTGTTCCAACCTTTGCAAAAGAGCCATTCTCCTTGTACATTGCCTTCTTTTATCTTCGTTTAAACGTTTCTTCTAACACAAAATCCGGATCGATTTCTGTCAGTTTTTCTTTTAGTTTTGTATTTTCTTCCCGTAATCTCATGATTTCTTCATCTTTTTGCTGTACTTTTTTCTTTAACATAGAAAGAATATCGCTAAAATTCTCTTCAATTTGTTTATCTTTTGTCATGTCATGTTGGCCTCCCAATGTAATCCTCCCTTAACTGTTAATATTTAAATGCTTTTATTATATATACAAGACAGCTTCATTAAAAATGACACTGTTGGAAATCATTTATTTAATTATATCATACTCATCTTTGCTGAGCAAAACCGGGATTTGTCAATTCGTTTTCTACAGCATTTTATTCGACAACAGCTGTTGATGAACACTAATGTAATCTGCGATGGTTAAGCGTTTCCGCTCCGGCATCGAAGAGTGCCCGGAACAGTTTCATCACTGTTACATAGTCCATGTACTGGTCTGCGTCCTGTTCGTTATCAAGAATTTTTCGTATGGCAACTTCAGGATGGAACTGAATACCCAATACAAACTTCTTATCAGGCCTTTCAATTCCTTCAATTACCTTAATTCCGTTAGTATCAGTAACTGCTGTTACAACAAGCCTCGTTGCATCTACGCTTCGGACAGCCTGGTGATGCCATGAAGGGCATCCTTCTATGCGCCCCCTGCCTACTATGCCAAAGAGCAGAGAATCCTGGTTCAGAATATCTATCCCATGAGCACGGAACCCCTTTTTTCTCCTGTCTCTGTGTTGGTAGGTGTATTCCACTCCCACTTTCGCAAACCATCGGGGAATATCCTGAACGATTTCAGCACCGGATACGATGGACAGCATCTGCATGCCCCTGCAGATAGCAAGTGTCGGTATATTTTTTTCCAGACAGTAAGAGAAAAGAAGATAGTCTGAAACATCCCGTTCCGCGCTGTAATCGCTGTCTACTTCAATACCATGCCAGGGTTGCTCGTTATAATACAAAGTCGGGCTGATGTCCCATCCGCCCGGGAAGATGATGCAGTCAATTCCTTTCATTACCGCAGCGGCGTTTGAATTCTGCCATTGATTGCATTTTACAAGCTTTGCAGCCCTCGATGTCAGAATGCCGTGTTCATCCTTAGAATCTATGAGGTTGCCTTTTTTGTCATAATTCAGATCATAGGACTTCACCATATCGAGAATAACAGGTGTCGCGCCAGCTTCTTTTACTGCTATGATTGTACTTGTATATGAGTAGCTGTCCGGCACGTTGGACCAGGCAATGCCTACTGATACAGGCTTCCCTGATGCTTCTGAAACGATGGCAGAATAACCCATCCAAAAAATAAGGAACAAAACAATAATTGCTATCCGTCCCGGCAGACTACTATTTCTTGTTTCTGATTTCATAATTATATCTTATGTGATGTATTCAGAAGTTAATATCACACTTTACCTTTCTGAAAATTTGATTACAGGTTCAGCAAAATTGACACAGTCTGAATTTTTTTAATTATATCATACTCATCTTTACTGAGCAAAACTGCAATTTCCCATACAAAAAACAGCCGTAGATGCTGAAGTCCACGGCTGTCGAATCATTTACTGAGCAAAACTGCAATTTTCCGGTTCAGGATTATGCAAGCAGGAAAAGACATAAGCAAACCATCGGCAGCGATTGCGTCATTCCATGAGATGAAATTCGCCGTTGTGGCGAGGCTGTTTGAGGGACAGAGTCCCGAGTTCCAAAGCCACAGGCGAATAAATCCATGGAATAGCAATCGCTGGCGGGTTTGCGAAGTCTTTGCCTGCAGCATGAACTATACGCACAAATTGGGGTTTGTCATACTCTCACTGATGACATTTTGCGTTCCCTGGATTCTTCTAAAAATCTGCTTGACTTTTCATCGCTAGTCTTTATAGCACTTTTGAACATTATTATTATTACAATCTGGATTGTAGGCTCCGCCCGCAACATGTT
>NZ_CADBFF010000046.1:0-7082 GCF_902793885.1 uncultured Succiniclasticum sp. | reverse complement strand
TTCGTTAGACCCCATGCCAGCACTGTAGCACAAGCCACCCGCCACCTGCTTCAACGCATCGCTGTCAAGTTCCACGTCTTCCATCTCCGCCATGTACGCCTCGGCTTCTTCTTTGGTTAGTTCATATCCGCCAGTTTTTGCTAACGCAATCAAATCTTCTGCAGTGTTGCACTGCATCGCTTTTTCCAGCATTTCTTTTGTGATTTCATTTTTGTTAATCGGCATAATAGAATCCTCCCTATAGCTATAAAATAATAAAAGCCTTTTATCTATATATACAAAACAGGTTCAGCAAAATTGACACTCTTGAAAATTATTTTTTTAATTATATCATACTCATCGTTGCTGAGCAAAACTGGAATTTGTCTCAATAGTCTCATCTATTATTCATTATAACAAAACAGTTGCAGAAAAAGTCACAAAAGTACGGGATGTCAAAAAGTTGTACTACTTTAGCCATAGTTTTGTACGATTATTAAGTTATAGTAAGTTATAGTAAAAATAGCAAAAACGAAGGATTAAAAAATGGACAATTATTTATTACGCCATCGGTTGCATAAGATGTTTCTGCTGGTTTCCATACTGGGACTTCTGTTGGTATCCAATTCAGTTGCTGCCGGATATGCGGATGAATACCGGGCAAAACACCCCAGGAGGGTAAAAACAACCATCAGCCAGAATACAAAAGGTCAATACGTAGCTTCTGTGTATTATAAACTATTTGACCATAATATCGGCGGTTATCGGTTGAAACTAGATTGTCAATTTGATACAAAAGGGCCTGATCTCATCTTATTGCACTGTTCGACTTTTGGAGGGCGTTACATACCCGCCATTACGGAATTATCATATGGGGACGGAAAAAGCAAACATGTACTTCACAAGTTCGTCGGTCTTCGCTTCCCTATTGATCGGCACAGCTATGGTACATTTCAAATCGCTCATATCAAACCTTCAGAACTGCATGACGCTATTGTCGTCAGCGCCAATAATGTTGTCATCATAAACAATCAACATAAACGATGGCCAGAATTTCAGCAGGCATTGAAAGACGCTGGAAAACTATATGAAGAGCGACATGAGATTTGGAAAAGATTGAACGAAATGGCAAACAATGCAAGTAAGAAATAATGAAAATGGTTCCCGTAAAAACTCCCTCTGCGTATTTTTAAATGATATGCAGAGGGAGTTAGTCTTTTATTTGTTTTTTTCAATGATAGTTACGCGTATAAATCTTGCTAATGTTTGTCAAGTGTTTTTTAAGAAAAATTGAAGCTTTGGAAAACTAAGGAAGAAGTCGAAAAGTGGTTGAAGAAACACTAATGCTATAATATGGCTTTTTATGATAAGGTATGAGTCAATTAAGAAGTAGTATTTGATTATTGTTTTGACACCTTAACTATTCTTGTAATATAATTATTTTAAACCAAGGGTCAAAATGAAATTATCTAATTATAATTTTTTGAAAAACTATGATGGTGTTAATGTTTTCTTTAATGCTAAAACTTGTGCATTAGCTATTGAGAAACTTTCCCCTTTTTCATTTTTGTGTTTATAGTAGGATTTAACGGATTGGAATTAACAGGAATGAATCATGGCTATGGCAGATATGAACAGGGAAGTCAATAAGGCGGCTGGGAAAAAAGAAACGGAAGATGCTGTTTTTATCAGACGGTTGGCGGCTTCGTACAACAAGAATGCATATGACGGGAAAGACCGTGTTCTGGAGATACATTACACGGATATTGATAAAACGTATCAGATCCTTCTTGGTAAAGATGGCAGTAAAGTGTGTACAGACGGAAGCCTTTCTTCGACAACATGCATTGTTACATCTTACGAAGTGTGGGCGAGCATTGCCCGGGGAGAAATCGGGGCCGGCGAAGCTCTGGGGAAACAGATGTATACGGTTTCCGGGGATTTTTCCCTGATGACCAGTTGGAATAAATATTTCGGAAACGGTACAGCGGAAATCGAAGACAGTTCGGAAGAAGGACTAAAAAAACCGTCAATGACCACGATGCTGATTCCATGGATCGTCTACTGGACCGCCATATCGTTTGATCCGAAGCGTGGCAGCATGATTGCGCTTGTTGTCTCCGCCCTGACCCCGCTGCTTATGAGACATCACCGGTTCGTTATCTGGGATCGGTTGTCCCTTGTGGCAGTTGCCATTCTTTCTGCGTCGGCATACATGTTAGGAGAAGGAGATGCTACCGCTATCGCTGGCGGTTACCTCGTTTTCGGATTGATGTGGCTGGGGTCGTGCCTTATTAATGAGCCTTTGAGCGCTACCTATGTTAAATATAAATACGGCGGAGACAGGGCATGCAGGAACCTGTTGTTTATGAAGACGAATTACATATTGTCCGCCTGCTGGGGCGTTTTATATGTTCTGACTGCTGTCCTGACATGGGTTCTGCGAAGCGAAGGGCTGGGGAATATGAGCCTGATTGTTAACAATGTTCTGCCGGTAGGTATGGGAGTATTTACTGTATGGTTTCAAAAATGGTATCCGGCTTATCTGGCAAGCGGCGGGGGCAGGAAAAACCGCCGTAATTGAGTTGATAGTAAAAGAGGACGTCCCGATGTGTTGTCTGGACGTCCTCTTTTTTATTTTCTTAAGGAAACACTGATTAATTCGTCTGCATTTCCTTAGACTGTATAAAAAGAAAAACCCTGCTGCGCATGGCGCACAGCAAGGTTGTAATATTTTTATTGCAAAGGAAAATGTATTCAAACCGGCTTTTAATAGGAACAATCGTAATCGGAGCAGTCCTTATAGCTCGCTCCACCCGCTATTTTAGTCAGTTCATTGCCGTCCAATTCAACATCAGCCAGCTCCGCCATGTACGCCTCGGCTTCGTCTTTGGTAATATCCAGGCCTTCCGATTTGGCATAGGCAATCAAATCTTCCGCTGTATTGCACTGCAGAGCTTTCTGAATCATTTCTTGTGCGAGTTCGTTTTTGTTAATCGGCATAACAGGATCCTCCTTATATAAAAATTTAAACGCCTTATATTATATATACAAAACAGGTTCAGCAAAATTGACATTGATGGAAATTGTTTTTTCAATTATATCATGACTGTTGAGGTAAAAAATATGAATCTTTTAAAAAAGCACAAACACTTTTAACTGAACCCGCGGGCGAATTATTTTATAAATCTTACCTGCTTGCAGATTTCTGCGATTTGTTCGTCTTTGCGCCGATTATATTCCACTTTCTTTTCTTCAAAATAGTTGCGGCCCTGGGCGTCAATGGAAACGATCAATGGGCCGAACTCTTTGACGCGGCAGTTCCAGAGGGTCTCCGGCATGCCCAGGTCGCGCCATTCGGCTTTGACGATTTCTTCCACTTCCACCGCAGCTACTACCGCATTGCCGGCAGGGAACACACAATGGATTGCGCCAAACTCTTTACAGGCTTTGGCGGTGTTTTCTTTCATGCCGCCCTTGCCTACAATGACACGTACACCTGTAATTTTTACAAATTCATACTCAAACTTTTCCATACGCATGGACGTGGTGGGACCTACAGAAACCATCTCAAACTTGTCGTCCGGCAGCGGACGGATGATGGGGCCTGCATGGAAAATTGCATTGTTGCGAACGTCCACGGGAATCTCGCGTCCTTCTTCCACCACGCGCCGGTGCGCCACGTCTCTGCAGGTGGTCAGGCTGCCTGTCAGGTAAATGATATCGCCGATCTTAATGTCTTTTAAGTCTTCCGCGGTAACCGGTGTGACCAGTATTTTTTTGCCGTCTTTGAATTCTACTGCCATTATAATGTCACCCCCGAATGCGATAAAATTTCGTAATTGAGGTCTTTGTCAAACACGATGTGGCCCCGGCGATGGCTCCAGCATCCTACATTCACGGCCACGCCGATAGCGGACGGATGCCTTGCCGTGTTCTCCACGTTCACGCCCAGTACCGCTCCTTTTCCACCCATGCCCTGGGGACCGATGCCGATGGCATTAATGCCCTCTTCCAGCAGTTTTTCCATTTTAGCGGCCCGTTCATTGGGGTTATGGGAACCGATGGGGCGCAACAGGGCTTTTTTGGAGAGCAGGGCTGCCGTTTCCACGGAAGTTGCAACGCCTACGCCTACCAGGAGAGGCGGGCAGGCATTAAGCCCGTAGCTGGTCATCCTGTCCAGGACAAATTTGGTGACGCCTTCATACCCTTCACCGGGCATCAGAACCATGGCATAACCGGGCAATGTACAGCCGCCTCCGGCCATATAAGTATAGATTTCGCATTTGTCAGAATGGGGAACGATGTCCCACCATACGGTAGGCGTGCCCTTTCCCACATTTTTACCTGTGTTGTATTCATCGAAGGTTTCCACGGAATTGTGCCGGAGAGGCGCTTCGAAGGTTGCTTTTACTACCGCTTCCTTCAGCAGTGCCTCTACGTCGTCAATCAACGGGAATTTAGTCCCGCATTTTACCCAGAACTGCAGGACGCCGGTGTCCTGACAGGAGGGCCGGTCCAGTTTTACGGCCAGTTCCTGGTTGCGGAACATGGTATCGTAAATTACCCGGGCCATGGGGCTGTCCTCTTTGGCACGCAGTTCTTCCAGCTTGGCGATGACATCGTCAGGAAGTTTCTTAGCCGTATAGGCGACGAACTTCGCGACAAGGTCTGTCATTTTTTCAACCTGGTTCATAAACAATCGACCTCCTTTTTAACTTACATTTTTCAGTTTATACTATCTGCTTTGCAATGTGCCTGTCATACCACTACCCATAATGTTTGTCGTCTCTAATCCAAACTGGAATTTGTCGGGTTGTTACAAATGGTTCGGCACATGCTCACCTTTTTGTCTTTTCGTGTTGACTGCCGAACGTCCATTTGATACCGAGATCCTTCAATGGAGTCTGTGCATCGCAGTAATAGTCCTCGATATGCCACTCACCATCGTTGTCCGTGTATATTTTGGCAAGATTGCCGATGTTGGACTGAACCCACCAATTACTGTTTGCCCCGGTATAGGGGATCGGCCAGATGTTGCCGTTGCCACCATGCAGGATAATATATAACAATTCTCCAAGTGTCGCGTCATCTGGCATCTCTATCGTATATTTACCATTCCATACATCATCGCCCATGCAGACGGATACCCTGTGAAACTCAATCAATAACATAATCCGCATCCCCTTTAATAAACTCCGATATGTATGCGTAACTACAATTATTTATAATTATAACAAAACAGCCGCAGAAAAATGGGTGTTAGAAAAACAACGATTTATGCTTTCAGCCATCCGGCAAGCGCACGGATCTGCGCCATATAGTCTTCCCGTTTACATATATCGCCGCGTCCGGGTATCTGCGGGAAGATTAACGCTTTCTTTTCTTCCACGCCTATCTGCGAAAAACCGTCCAATGTCCATTCTGCATATTTTGTCGTCACATCAACCGGGCTTCCCCAAAATGAACAGATAATGGCTCCTTTTTTCCCGCATTTGGAAGAGTTGGTCATCAGCGGATTGTCAAATTTGAAAAAAGGATACCACCGTTCAATAAACAGCTTCGCCTGCGAACAGATCTGCTGATTGTAAATCGGCGTGGCAAGTACAATTCCATCGCATCGGTCAATCTCAGGAAGAAGCTTTTGGATATCGTCCTTCTGTACGCACATCTGAGTATCCTTGCCCTGGCATGCCCCACAGGCAAGGCAAGGATTGCATTTCTTTTCACGCATATTAAACACAATCACTTCACAATCTTTCAACTCTTCGGCAAGCATCTTTGTAATTAAATCTGAGTTACCCCCTTTTCTAGGGCTCGCATTAACCAGCAAAATCTTTTTCATAGAAGACCTCTTTCACATAAAAGTTGATTTGTATTCGTAAATATCATTTTAATTCATTATAACAAAATAGCCGTGGAAAAATCTACAGATATTGAGCAAAACTGCAATTTGTCTACTATTTCAAAACGCGGTTATTGTACTCCACCTTCCGGCTTCTCTGGAAACTGTTTCTGTCTGCGTGAATGAAACCGTCCATAGCAGCCCACGTTACCGGGAAATTATCCAAAAACGCTGTGTGCCAAGCTTTCGGCACGATGCACAACCGGGAATCGGGAATCATCTGGTGCGCTGCCACCATGGTCACCAGAGGCGCGTGATCGTCTTCGTCGCCGGCGATGAGAAGAACAGGGCACTTAATGGAGCCAAAGAGGTCCTTCCCAACTTCCGTCCGGTTCCAGAACTTCATATAATTTGTGCAGAACTCCTGCCAGCGTTCCGGTTCCGGCATGAGCGCTTTCTGCTGATCCACAAAGGCCTTATCGATTTTTTCCAAATCGCTGACCTTCAGTTCCCCGCTGAAAAAGCCTTTTTCCAGTGAGCCTGCTCCTATTGTTACAATGCGTTCCACTGTTTCCGGATACATGGCGGCAACTTTGTAGGCTGTATAAGCTCCGTCACTGAAGCCCACAAGGGTAGCGGGCTTATCGGTCACCGCACGCATAACGGCAAGCATGTCGTTGGCTTTCTGTTCGTAGGTCAACGGCTTGGTCCCAATCTCCGAGCGGCCATGCCCCCGGGTAGACACCACTGCGACTTTACGATCTTTGCGCAGCGCGTCAATGAGCTGGCCCATTTCAAAAGGCGTGCCCACGCCCCCGCCGTGAAACACAAAGACTGTCTCGGCGTTTTTGCTTTTCCGTTCCGGTTCATACACTTCATAATAAATCCGCGCGTCATCAGCCTGCGCATAATGTCCGGCAGAAAGGTTGTTGCCGTAAGGCGTTTTGCTCGGTTGCACTTTATTGCCCTGCGTAAAATAATGCAGCGGAACATTGTTCTGTTTTTCTTTTGCGTCAGCAATGTTTGCAAACGGTGTGGCCGCAACTGTAACGGCAACCAATAACAAACCGGTGAGTAAAATCTTATTCTTTTTCATTTCATTCCACTTCCCTTACATCCATAAGGTTTTAGTTTATAAATCTGTCAGTACTTCAATTATATTATATCAAAACAGCCGCAGAAAAATCTACGGCTGTTGAGGAAAACGTATTTTCAAACTAAAATCGGATTTTTACCTTAAAATACTTTTGCTGTGTTT
>NZ_CADBFF010000045.1:0-7108 GCF_902793885.1 uncultured Succiniclasticum sp. | reverse complement strand
CAAAATCAACGTTAATCTGTCTCCGGCACAATGCATGAACGATCAGCTTGCTTTTGAGCTTTCGGCTGTTGCGGACAAGTACGGTGTGTCATTGGCCAGTATCAATTTTGAAATAACCGAAACTTCCTTTATTGATTCTCAGCTAATCCAAAAGCAGATGATGCAGCTGAAAGAAAAGGGCGCTACGTTTTCTTTAGATGATTTTGGTACCGGCACATCGAATCTGATTCGGCTTCTGAAACTTCCCATTCGAGCTGTTAAATTGGATGTCTATATGGTCAATACTTTTTTCAAAGGTGAATCCAATATCCTTCCGAGTCTGGTGAAAATGTTCCGCGAGGCGGGCATGCAGGTGGTGGCGGAAGGAGTGGAAACGCGTGAGATGAAAGAGGCGTTGGCGGAAATGGGCTGTGATTATGAACAAGGATATTATTTTTCCAGACCGTTGCCGCCAAAAGAGTTCATCACTTTTTTAGCGGATTATTCAGTTTCGGGGAAAAACGTGAATTAGAAGTGTATTTTTTCATAATGCGGTTTGACAAAGGAACTGACCTGACTGTAATAGATACTAATCAAAAGAATTAGTTAAATCCCAATTCTTAATATATGAGTACTGTGCGCCATGGCGATGCAAATGAGTTACTTTTATCATTTTTTTAAGTGAGTCTTTCACTTGTAACTAACGAATTCCCTGGAAAAGAGTGAGTGCATGCGTTTGTATGAATATGGCAGGATATTTGTAAAAACGGTTTCTATCCTGTTGCTGGTTGTTCTTGCTGTCGTAATGACGGGCTTTTCTAAACAGGAGGCAAAGGTTCCGAATCATAAACTGTCGCTGGAAGTGGCGCTTTTCCCGTATGTTCCGGACCGGGTGAGATTTCAGGAAGCGGTCAGTGACGCGTGGAAACGGGAGCATCCGGATGTAAGCCTTCATTTTGCGGACTGGGACTGCTATGCTTCCGACCCCGATCCTTCAATTGACGTCTTTGTTTTTGACGGCATCTACCTTTCCTCGTTTGTGGAGGAAGGATATCTCCTGCCCATTCCGAAGGAAAAAATCCGGAACAAAGAAGATATCATTCCGTTTGCCCTTAAGGGCTGTATCAGCAGGGGGAAGTTTTACGCATTGCCGCAACTGCTTTGCGCCGATTTTCTGTATACGCGAAAAGACGACGCCGGGCTTTCCGATGTGTCGAATATCGATACGCTGTATAAACGGATGGGCGACAGGCAAACGAAGTCGGTCATACCGGAAGGAAAGGAAGGGCTTCTGATTGATCTGTCTGACGGTTTTTTTGCAAAAACTGTGATATATCTGGACGCCTTGATGGATGAAACGCAAACATACACCGAGTATGGCAAGCTGCCCGAAACAGCGCATCTTTCGGATACGGTGCTGAAACGGATGCGGAACATAGGAAAGATGGGCGGTGAAGAGCAGGTTACTTACTCGCCGGAAGACAATGACAGCTTTATCAGGGCGCGGTGGTTTAAGGATGGAAAAGGGCGTGCCTATATCGGCTATTCCGAGTCGCTGGCAGCGATGGGGGATTATGTGGATAAGGTTAACTTGCGCCTTTTCTCCTACGGCCCCGGGAAGAATGTTCCGTTGTTTTATACGGATATGGTAGGGATCCATTCGAAAATCAGTGAGGACAAAAAAGCGCTTGCTTATGATTTGGCGAACGTACTCATAAGCGAAGAGGTGCTGTCGAAGATGAGCCGGCCTTTAGAGGGGGGAGACACACCGCAATACCTGCTGACCGCGCGTAAAAGTGTGTATGACTCCCTTGGTAAGGACTACCCCGTTTATTTTCGCCTGAAGGAGATCATGATGAGCAGGGACAATCATGTTTTCAGGATGGGAACGGGCGCCAGACGGTTCATTAAAGAGATGGAAAAAGTGTTGTATGAAAAGCTCATCCGGAAGAGTGGTTCCCAAACGTCCGACCACGTACCGAACCCGGTTTGATGAGGCAATGGTTATGAAGCAAATGAAGCGCGCTGTGGTAAACAGAGAATTATGCGTGGCCTGCGGAAGCTGCCAGAAGGTCTGTCCTATGGGAGCAATCCGCGTGTATAAAGGTCTGTATGCGCAAACGGACGAGGCCCGTTGCATCGGGTGCGGGCGCTGCGCAAAGGAATGTCCGGCTTCTGTGATTACGGTGGAGGCGCGGCATGAAAACTAAAAAGCACTGGTATGATTATTTGTGGATTGCGGAACTGATTTATTTCAGTCTGGGATTCTTTAATATCCTGTTTGCCTGGGTGGGGCTGTGTATGTTTTTCATCCCTTTGGTTTTGGCGCTGGCAGGCTGGGACAAGGCGTATTGCAACCGGTATTGCGGCAGGGGCCAGCTGTTTGCCCTGTTAGGCGGCAGGCTGAAACTTTCCCGGTATCGCGATGTGCCGGGCTGGCTTCGCTCCCGTTTCTTCCGTTACGGTTTCCTGGTATTTTTCATGCTCATGTTCTGCAACATGCTTCACGTAACGTGGCTTGTGTTTAGTGGCGCTGAGAATCTGCGACAGGTGGTGACGCTGCTCTGGGTGTTCAAATTACCCTGGCAATGGGCTTACAGCGGTGCGGTTACGCCTTGGGTCGCGCAGTTCGCCTTTGGCTTTTACAGTATCATGATCACGTCTACGGTGTTGGGCCTTATTTCCCTGTTGCTGTGGAAGCCCCGTTCCTGGTGCGTGTATTGCCCCATGGGGACCATGACGCAGTTAATTTGCAAGGCAAAACATAAAAAATTGCTGTACGTTTTGCTGTTGGGCATCATACTGACTGGGTGCGCATCCGCAAACGGAAAGCCGGATGTCGGAAAACCGGCCGATACAGTACGGCCTGCAACGAAAACGGTCGTACTGAATGTTAAAGGAGCGGAACCTGTGTTGACAAAACAAAAGGATATGTGGCTTGTAAAACTGAACAGCGGGTACGATATGCCGATGCTGGGGCTCGGAACGTGGACGCAAAATAACAGGACGGCGGCGGAATCCGTGTACTTTGCATTGAAAAACGGTTACCGCCTGATCGATACCGCGCGCTATTACGGCAATGAAAAAGGCGTGGGGGAAGGCATTCGCCGCGCCATTGCGGAAGGCGTTGTGAAAAGGGAAGACGTTTTTATCACCAGTAAGATCATGCCGGGAAATTATAATAATGCAGCGGCAGCTATCGACGCTTCGCTGAAAGATTTAGGCGTGGCGTATCTTGACCTGATGCTGATCCACCAGCCCGGTTCCAACGACAAAGCAGTATATCAGGCAATGGAACAGGGCGTGAAGGACGGCAAGCTTCGTTCTATCGGCATTTCCAATTATTATACGAAACAGCAGGTGGATGAAGTCCTTTCGTACGCAACAATCATTCCTGCCGTAATACAAAATGAAAACCACATTTATTACCAGAACACCGTCCTGCAGAATTATGTTAAGCAGTTTGGAACGGTAATTGAATGCTGGTATCCTTTTGGCGGTCGGGGCAATACAGGAGAAAATTTCGGAAATAAAACGATTGCAGAAATTGCAAAAAAGCACGGAAAAACTCCGGCGCAGATTATTTTGCGCTGGCAGGTGCAGGCCGGGTATGTTACGGTGCCCGGTTCCGCCAATCCGAATCATATCGCAGAGAATATCAAGGTGTTTGATTTTGAACTCTCGCAGGATGAAATGAAAAAAATCGCCGGGCTGAACCGGCAACGACGATATGAGAACTGGTAAAGTCAAATCAGTGGGACGATTGTGGGTTCACTGACACCACAATCTTTTAATGATTAGCGCCAAACGGATTGCATGAAAAGCAACAGGAAAAGGATAAGGGCGAAAGGTACAGGTTTAGTGGAGGTATTTCGTGATTCGTAATATGGTTTTTGATATTGGCAATATGGTATTTGCGAGGCGATACGATGAATCAGGATAAAACAATTATGAATCAGGAGAAGACAATCATATTGGCCTGCAGCTCACTTACGGAATATGTGGAAGCGGCACAGGCCAGCGTGGGAACAAAGATGCGGGTTAGATATCTCAACCGGATTTTTCACAGGGATCCCGCTGAAATGCAGGAACATATCAAAGCAGAATTGGAACGGATGCCGGAAGAAATCGATACGGTGTTAGTCTGCATGGGGTTTTGCGGCGGTTCTTGGAATCAGGTGCAGTCCCGTTACCGCCTTGTTATTCCGCGGGTGGATGACTGCGTATCGCTTTTGCTTCAGACAAAGGATGATCCTGTCAGCAATCTGAAAACGCCCGGTCATCTTTATGTGCGGGCTATGGATCCATCCACGGAATCCTTTAAGGCTATTTTTGAAAGGTTGGTAAAAGCATACAATGTAGACGAGGAGACAGCGGAAAAGCGGCACAAGGAATGGATGGATTTATATAACACCATATCTGTTATGGACACGGGTATCAATCAGTGCCGCCGGCCGGAATACGCTGCGGTTGTAAAAAAGGATGCGGACTGGC
Source organism: uncultured Succiniclasticum sp. (assembly GCF_902793885.1). Classification (NCBI taxonomy): domain Bacteria; kingdom Bacillati; phylum Bacillota; class Negativicutes; order Acidaminococcales; family Acidaminococcaceae; genus Succiniclasticum; species uncultured Succiniclasticum sp. The sequence goes on along the minus strand of NZ_CADBFF010000045.1, from coordinate 2,635 downwards.
TTGGCGCAAAGATGGAATATGTGGAGGCCGGCATCCATCTTTTGGAAAAACTGTTTAGCGGAAGGTGGGACGATCAGTTCCTGGTTCTCGAACCGGGCCGCGCTGTCCTAAAAGAAGAAATGCTGGTTTAGAATTTCCGAAAACATCTGAAAGAAATAATGCAGGAAGGTTTCATACAAAAATCAAAATTTGACAGTGACAACTATGCTACAATAAATGTAAGATTAAATGGCAGGGAGGGATTCCATGGCGAAAGAAACAAAACAGAAGGATATTATTATTATCGGAGCGGGTATGGCAGGCCTTACGGCCGCTTTATATGCCGGGCGCATGAATCTCTCTGTGCTGGTATTGGAAAACGCGCTGGTGGGCGGACAGATCGCCAATGCCACAGGGATTGAGAATTATCCCGGTCACAAGGTGATTGCCGGCGGGGACCTCATTGCGACGGTGCAGCAGCAGGCGGAATCTTTCGGCGCCGAGGTGGATGAATTTGATCCGATTGAACGCGTAGATTTGACCAAATCACCGAAGATTGTGGAAACGGAAGGGTGCATCTACGAAGCGGATGTGGTGATCATCGCTTCCGGTATGAATCGCCGCAAGCTCCCTCTGGCAGAAGAGGCGAAGTATGCCGGGCGGGGCGTCCATTACTGCGAATTGTGTGACGGCCACATGTATCAGGACAAGGTGATCGCGGTGATGGGCGGTGGCAACGCGGCAGTGGACGCGGCCAATTTCCTCACCAAATATGCATCGAAGCTGCTGCTGATTCACCGTTCCCAGTTAAAAGCGGATACTGTTTCCCAGGAACGGCTGAAAAAGAATGACAAGGCGACCATCTGCCTGAACACGGAAATCAAAGCGCTCCATGGCGACGGAAAACTGGAAACCGTAACAGTAGTTGATAAAGCTACCGGCCAAGAACAGGAAGTGCCGGTTGACGGCATCTTCGTGAACATTGGAGTGATTCCTAATACTGAATTGTTCAAAGGGCAGGTGGAGATGGACGAAAGCGGGCGCATCATCGCGGGCGAAGACTGCAGGACGAACCTGCCGGGCGTATTTGCGGCGGGGGACGTGCGGGTGAAAGAGATCCGTCAGCTGACAACGGCAGCGGCAGACGGAACTACGGCGGCGCTCTTGGCGGAACAGTACCTGAGCAGGATGCGACAGGGATGAAGCGGGTCAAAGTGATGCCGAAGTGTTTCAGTGAGTAAAACAGAAAGCGAAAAAGCAAATCTTTTTCAGTTTCAAAGAATTGGAAACGATAGTATTGAATCAGGAGGAAACTAAAAATGGTAAAAGTGTATTCGATTACGACCTGTCCCTGGTGCGAGAAGGTAAAAAAATATCTGAAATCCAAAAATGTGGAATTTGAAGAACACAACATCGAACTGAGCGAAGAAGACCGGGACGAATGCTACAAGATTTCCGGCGATCTGATCGTGCCGGTAACAACGGTGAACGGCAAAAATTTTGTTGTAAGCTTTGACAAGGCGAAGCTGGATGCGTTGCTGGGATTATAAAAACAGTGAAACGAATTGCGCTTTATTCAATGAGTAGGAAACAACAGAGAACAGATATTTGAAGAAACAAGATACATAAAGGAGGGAATGATTGTGGGCGTATATGATTTTACGGTAAAGACCAGCCAGGGTAAGGAAAAGTCGCTGGCAGATTATAAAGGGAAAGTACTGGTTATCGTCAACACTGCCAGCAAATGCGGCTTTACTCCCCAATTCAAGGGACTGCAGGATCTGTATATGAAATACAAAGGGCAGGGGCTGGAAATTTTAGGGTTCCCCTGCAACCAGTTCGCGGAACAGGATCCGGAAGGAAACGCAGCGATTGAACAGTTCTGCCGTTTCAATTACGGGGTGACTTTCCAGATTTTTGAAAAAGGCGACGTGCGGGGCGAAACAGCGCAGCCGTTGTTTAAGTTTTTAACAAAAGAAAAAGGCTTTGAAGGTTTTGACATGAACCATCCTATTGCCGGCAAACTGGAAGAAGCCCTGAAGGCAAACTTCCCGGAATATCTGGAAGGGGACGGCATCAAGTGGAACTTTACAAAATTCCTGATCGACAGGGAAGGCAATGTGGTAAAACGCTTTGAACCCACTGCTGCGCCGGAAGATATGGAGAAAGATATCGAGGCGCTGCTGTAAACGGAAAACAGTTTGTAACATTAAGGAAACGCTGATTTTGGTCTGGTCATGTTTGCTTCCGTGGCCGGCGCGTATGTTGCTTTTGACCCGAAGGAGCATCACAGTTTCGAGGATGTGCTTGCCGTAGCGGATGCGCTGATGTACCAGAAAAAGCTGCAGATGAAAAAAGAACAGAACACGTTGTAACAGTAAAAAAATATATTTTTTCTTAACAGCCGCAGGGTTTTCTGCGGCTGTTTTGTGCTATAATAGTAGAGTATTAAAGAAACGATGATTAGTTTGGCCAGCGAACAAACTCATTTAACCAGCGTCTTCTTAAAGAAAATCACAGTTTCACAGAAATGTGAAATTAACAGGAGATAAGAAAATTGCAAATACCGTTGCGGCGGAGCCGCCTGTCCGGAACAGTGAGAGCCACTAATCCGGACAAACGGGAGCCACTTACTTTTGAAACTTGATTATCTACT
>NZ_CADBFF010000044.1:0-7118 GCF_902793885.1 uncultured Succiniclasticum sp. | reverse complement strand
TATATCTTGCTGCATAAGAAAAACGCTGACAACACGAAATCGTCAGCGTCTCAAAACTTTATTTTATTTCATTGTCCTCTTGACGGGGAGCGGTTCAAAGATCCACGGCTGTTGAATCATTTACTGTGCAAAATTGGGATTCTTATTTTCAAGTTTTACTTTGCAAATTCAATTTAATCGACCCCACGATATATCTTTAAGTCCTCTAAGAGCGGCTTCACACATACCATCTCTATTTTTATGATGGCCACCGGCTATTCTCTCAATCTGATCTTCATCCAGTTCATAGTCGGCCAGTTCCTCCAGATATGCTTTTGCTTCTTCTTTCGTGATCTCCACGCCTTCCGCTTTGGCCAGAGCCATTAATTCTTCAGCAGTCTTGCACTCCATCGCTTTTTTAATCATTTCTTTTGTGATTTCGTTTTTGTTAATTGACATGATAAATTCCCCCTCGTAACACAAATTAAAAATCCGAGACGGTTCTCTTTTATAATAATACCACAATTCATCATTAAATCTGTGTTTAAATCTGAAACTCTTATATTAATCATAATGATTTTCTATAATTATTGTAAAACAACGGGGCTGTGACAAAACAGGCCCATTGGGCCTGTTTTGTCACAACCCCGTTGAACAGACGCAGATTACAGGTTTACATATTTTTTAAACTCCTGTATGTAATGCCGGGAAACAGGAATATCTTTCTGGGAACAGTTTTCCAGCATCAGCACAAACGTATCATTAAACCACGGAATCACTTCCCTGACTTTGTTGATATTCACGATATAACATTTATGGGTACGGAGGAATCCGTGTCCCTTCAGTTTTTGCTCCAGTTCTTTTAACGGCGTGTTGATTTCGAAAATTCCCTTGTCTGAAAAAACCAGAATGCGCTGCTGTTCGGATTTAATCAGACTGATTTCCGATTCCGCGTTCAGCAGAATCATTTTGTCATTATGCCAGATTGGAAACTTTAAATCACCCGATGAGGCTTGTTTCTCTGAAAGCTGTTTCTGAAGATTGCGGAAGCGCATGATGGACGCAAGAATCCGTTCCTGGGTATAAGGCTTAAGGATGTAATCCAGGGCATGCAGTTCAAACGCGGTGACCGCAAACTGGTCAAAGCCAGTGGAAAAAATTATTTCAGGCGGATTCTTGATAGTAGATTTAATGATTTTTGCTGTCTCAATCCCGTTGATCTGGGGCATCTCAATGTCCAGATAAATCAGGTCCGCCGTATCCTTCTGGAGGAAATCCAGCGCTTCCTGCCCCAGAGAGCATTCCGCGACAATCTCCACGTCCTTGATATTCAGAAGGAGAGACGCCAGTTCCTGCCTGGTCGGGAATTCATCATCTACAACTATTATTCTGATCATTGCGTACTGATCACCTCCTGGATTGGGATTCTCATGGAAACTAAGGTTCCTTTATTTATCCGGCTGCTTATGCGCAGCCTGTTTTTACTGCCGTATAATGTGTTCAGCCGTTTATTTACGTTCGACAGGCCGATGGATTTCTTGGGAACGGAATCATCCAGTATGGTGGCCAGTTTTTCCCTGGCAATCCCCATACCGTCGTCAATCACAGTGATACGAAAATAGGAAGGCTTCTCGTCAATCCGAATGGTAATCTTTCCCCCGGAAATTTTCGGATAGAGACCGTGTTTGATGGCATTCTCCACAAGGGGCTGCAGAATCAGCGCCGGCAGCATGAACGAGTTTTCTGTATTCAGTTCATAATCCACCTGGAGGCGTTCCCTGAAACGCGCCTGTTCCAGATGAATATAGGCGCCGATGTGCTGGAGTTCTTCCCGGATGGTGATCATGGTATCCGCGTCTGCCAGGTTTTTGCGGTAATAATTGGCCAGATCGTTGATCAGCGTTTTCGCGGTCTGGGGCTGCTGCGTGCAGTAATAACTGATCGTGCTCAGCGCGTTAAACAGGAAATGCGGATTGATCTGGGACTGGAGCGCTTTGATTTCCGCCTGCTGCAGCAGGTCCGCTTTTTCTTTGATGTTATGGAACGCCAGCTGTGTCGAGATCATGGTCCCGATACCGTTGATCAGCGTTTCTTCCATCGGCGAGACCCGGTTATCCATAATATGGCCGGCGCAAAGGTAGCCGAACTTTCTCTTATCGTCGTAGAGCGGCACCGTCAGGCAGGCCCGGATTACATCCAGCTTTTCGGTGGGGATGGAGAAATCGCTTTTAAAAAGTTTTGCGAAATCGTTTTTCAAAAACGTGACAAAGGGCGCTTCTGTACGGTACGACGTGAAACCCAGAATTTCATCCATGGAAGTAATGGCCACAAAGTCGAAGGTTTCCGAATCCTTGATAATAATATCGACGGTCTCGGAAGCGCTTTTTTTATCCAGGCCGTTCTGCAAAAAGGAAAGGGTGCTGTTCGTGATTTTTAACGCGATTTTCGCGCTGATGCCTTCAAATTTTTCCTGCTGGTTGTAATAATCTTCCAGAAGACCGATAAAGGAACCCGTGCCCGCCGTTACGCAAAAAAGAAGGGGGAAAATAGCATCTTCCAGCGTGAAGGGGGACGGCAGAAGATCCGGCGGGAGCACAGTCATAAACGCAAGGTTAATTGACGTTAAGGCATAAGCGATCGCGGCGGCGTGCACAAAATTATAATTCTGCTTTTGCAGCCATTTGGATAACATGCCTGCAATAAAACCTTCCCCCACCGTGAGGACAACGGGCATCACAAAGGCGGGCTTAATCAGCGCGACGGAAACCAGGGAAATGATACAGGCCGTTGCCACGCCGGCAGCCGGCCCGCCGATCAGCCCGGCGGAAATCACATAGGTGCTGTGGTTGTTTATCACAACAGTTGGCAGCAACGTGCCGCAAAATAAATCCAGCCCGCCGAAGAAGGAAAAGAACAGCACAAGTTTTACCTTGCTCCGGACCTTCTCGTGCAGCGTGTTAATGGTTTCCCTGATAATCCCCGTGCGGCACAAAACCGAAAACAGGATCAGGACCACGAAGATCCGGGCACACAGATTTGTAAGTATACTATACCAGGCCATAATACCACCATTACAATTTTTTTAACCGGAAAATCGAATGCTCTTTCCGGATTGCTGAAACATCAGCAATCATCGGTAAAGGACATTGTTTTTTCAAAACTATCATATCGTCTGGAAGTTTTTTGCGCAAGTATTTTAATTCCGTATACCGCACAAAAACCTGTTTATTTGTCAACAAAAGGCCCAAAATGAAAAAATAAATCAAAAAAATGTTAATATAAAATTGTCAAAAACACACATATGTGTTTTATTGAACCTTGCAAGAGGGTGTTCGTGCAAACTATTTTAAGCAACAGGAGGCGATAGTATGAAAATCAAAGTAGCTGCAATCCAGATGAACTGCGAACTCGCTAATGTGGACGCGAATCTTGCCAAAGCCGAAGCATTATTAAAGGAAGCAGTTGAGAAGGGAGCGAAATGGGTCATCTTCCCTGAGTTGTTTAATACGGCTTACTGGATACCGAAACAGGACGTGGAACTGGCGGAAGATATTCCGGATGGCCGTACAACCCAGTGGATGATCGAACAGGCCAAAAAGTACCAGATCCTGGTTTCCGGATGCATTCTGGCAACCACCCCCAACAAGGGCATCATCACCGACACCGCCCTCACCGTTAACGAAAACGGCGTAATGGGCACCTACGACAAAGTCCATCTCTGGGACAATGAAGAGCTCCGTTTCCAGAACGGCAGCAAAGTTCCCGCCCCCATCAACTACGGCGACCTGCATATCGGCATGCAGATCTGCTATGAAATCGGTTTCCCCGACATTTCCCGCCTGATGGTGTTGAAAGGCGCCAACGTGATCATCTATCCGGCAGCCTTCGGCCGCGCCCGTTACTATGTATGGGATATCCAGTCCAAAGCCCGTGCGCTGGAAAACGGCATCTATGTAATCGCCGTGAACCGGGCCGGTGTGGATGACAACACCGTATTCCTGGGCGGACATTCCCGCATCGTAGCGCCCAACGGAGACGTTCTCTGTGAAGCCGGCCGGGATGAAGACGCTGTCCTCGTGGCGGAAATCGACATCGATAAATGCACCGAGGCAAGGCGCACCGTTCCGTACCTGCGCGACCTGAACAAAGCGCTGGTAAAATCCGAGTGGGAAAAGATCTGATATAAGGCAATAAAAAATACTCAGTAAAGGAGGAAACACCATGTCATTAAATACATGGATGATATGCGGTCTGGCACTCTATGTGTGCTTTGTAATATACGTTGGCTTTCTGGGCGCCAAAAAAATCAAAGGCTTAAGCGACTTCGCAGTAGCCGGTGAATCCATGGGCCCGATTCCTCTGGGACTTGCCTTCGCGGCCTCGTTCTTCTCCGCCGCGACATTTATGGGTTATGTAGGTTTCTGTTATGCCTGGGGCTCCACCGGCATGTGGATCTTCCTTGCCATCTTCTGCGCTTCAACCCTTGGCTTCATCTTGCTTGCCAAGGGCGTCCGGAACAGTAACGTGGAACTGAAGTCCATCTCTATGGCGGACTGGCTGGCGAAACGTTACAACAGCGACGTGCTGCGCGGTCTGTGCTCCATCGTTTTCATTATCCAGATATTCTACATCGCCGGCCAGTTCTCCGCAGGCGGCTCGCTGCTTTCGGGAATGATTGACGGCCTGGATTACACCACGGCCATCATCGGCGTCACCATCATCACCGTATTATACGTAACCGTAGGCGGCCTCTTCGCCGACGTTTACACCAGTATCGGGCAGATGTGCCTGATGATTTTCGCAGGCGTGTTCGTATTCGTCTCCGGCCTGATGCTCTTCAAGGGCGGCCTGACGGAGGTGTCCGACATCCTTGCGGCCCAGAATCCTTACTTCGTTACCGTAACGAACCCCGGCGCGCTGCACATGTACAGTTACGCCACCATCTTCGGCGTAATGTTCATCGAATTCGCGTTTGCGGGTCAGCCCCAGTTACTGAACAAGATCATGGCGTTAAAGAACCCGAAAGACATGTCCAAGATGATCTGGACCTGGATCTTCGCTTCCTTCTGCTGCCTGCTGGTTATGTTCGGCGGCCTGTACATGCGGGCTATTAATCCGTCCCTTAAGGTTGCGGACAACGCGGTTATCGAATACGTAAAACTGTTCCATCCTATTATCAGTACCATCCTGTCAGTCGCCATCGTAGCGGCGCTGATGTCCACCGCCTGTGGCCTGATTCTGGTTATCACCACTTGCATCAGCAACGACCTGTTCCTGAAGACTTTGGTAAAACACGGGATCATTAACATGGAAGAAGAAAAAGCGGAACGTTTCGCCTACGGCCTGACAAAAATCCTGCCGGCCATTATCGGCGCGATTTCACTGTATCTGGTCTTCAATCCGCCTCCGTTCATGGGCGTTATGGTCTGGATCGGTATCTCCGGCGTATCCGCGGCAACCCTGGCTCCCCTGATTTTCGCCCTGTTCCTGCCAAAGATCGCCAACTCCAAAGCCGCCATCATCGGTGCCATCGTCGGCGAAGGCGTTTACTTCTACCTGTACCTCATCGCCCACATTGAACGCAGCGTCATGGCTGCCGGCGCCTGGGGCGTATTAGTCAGCTTCGTAGTGATGTTTGTGCTGGGCAACCTCTGGAAGAGCGATCTGCCGGAAGCACAGACCCAGAAATAAAGGAGGTTGATCTGCTATGTTGTGGCATAATCCGATGCTAACGGTCTGGCTGGGCGTCAGCATATTTACCATTGTAATTTCCTATGTTCTTTTGAAAAAGTGGTATTAAATACAAAAATCGTAAATACAATTAATTCCTGAGCAGCGGGCTGTAATGCAAAAATGCTGAGCATCCTCCTCAGTAATGCCTATTTTGTTTTCATCTCTTTAACGGGATGTACAGCCTACAATTTCATAGTAGAGGCCAGCGCCTAAATGACGCTGGCTTTTACTTCGTTCAAGCTGACCTGTTATTGACCTGCCAGCAAGATTTATATCAATACGCATATCTTTAATTTATTATATAAAAACAGCCGTGGAAACAAATTTAATTCCACGGCTGTTGAATAGGTTACTAAAACCGATAATATTGCTCATAATCCTTATCCTGCAAACACCGATTTGTGTCATCCAGTATAAGCGTCTTCTGCCCTATTCTTAAAGTTTTGCTTTGCCAGCCAGGCCTTTTCCTCATCATTTTCAGGAATATCAATTCTTTCTATTTTGAAAATCACAGGACGTGTTCCATCATTGCAACAGGCGATCATCATGCGGTCATCGTTTGTCCATCCCTTCATGATAGACCCACCTTGCAGCGCGGCATATACATACCGGCTTATCGCATCCCACGCTTCGCCACAAAACTTGCCGTTCATCAAATGGTAGAAATCATCCTGCTGCGGTGTTCTTCTTAGCAAAAAAGTATCGCCTTTCTTAAAAAAGGGACATGGACCTGATTTTGGATCCGCAAGATATTTTTCCTGATACTCAGTGAAACATTTTGTTTCTAACACTGTTATTCTACACTCATGCTTCATTTTCTGATTCCTCCGCTACATCAAGATTTGTAATAGCACGGTCAGAGAATGAATCAGTTTCCGGGCATCCGCAATGCGCAGCCATCCGCATAGCAAACCTTCCCTCCGCCGGCCACATTTTTCAGCTTTACACCGTCCAGTTCAATGTCTGCCAGCTCCGCCATGTACGCCTCAGCCTCTTCATTTGTAATCTCGCAGCCTTCGGTCTTCGCCAACGCAATCAGCTCGTCGACGGTCTTGCACTGCATCGCTTTTTCAATCATTTCTTTTGTAATTTCGTTTTTGTTGATTGGCATTTTCAGGGCCTCCTTAAGATAAATTTAATGCCTTTCATAAAAATATACATTACAGCATTCCCAAAACTGACACGTAAGGAAACGCTTTGGTTATTATATCACCAAAAGCTTTAGTTAGCAAAACTGGAATTTTCTATACTTAAAACAACAGCCGTGGATGTTGAAGCTCCACGACTGTCGAATAGGTTACTGTAATAAATCTTGCTAATGTTTGTCAAGAGTTTTTTTAAGAAAAATTGAAACTATTGAAAATTAAATAAAGGCGACCTTAACCAGACCTGCTATTGCAGGCCAT
>NZ_CADBFF010000043.1:0-8547 GCF_902793885.1 uncultured Succiniclasticum sp. | reverse complement strand
GGCTGGCAGGCCAATAAACGATGCACTTGTGCATTGCCGGTAGCGTTAGGGCTATGCCCGAAAAGGAAAAACCACCGGCTATGCCGGTGGATATTTATTCGTGACAGTTGCTTTATTGACTTTTCAGCTAAAAAACTGGTATTTCAACCAGAATTCACTTGAATTTATAAGGATAAAAAGTTATTATAAGTATAATAATGTAAGGAGATATAGCTTACTGTTGTATAAGGAGTGAATGAAATGTTTGAACGATGGCGCACTTTTGAACTTACCCCCGACGGTTACAGAGAGACTGTCATTGGGATTGGCGACACGCTCCGGAAGCTGGGTGTGTCCGATAAGGAAGCGGAAGCCGGAAAGCAGCTGGTGGAGCATATTTATTCCCTGCAGCTTTCCAGGCGCCCGGAGGTTTGCGACAAAGTGAAGGTCCGCAAACGCTTCGGCGATGTTTCGCTGCGCCTGGAGACGAAGGGCGATGAGTATAATCCGTTGCAGATGCTGGAGGAGTGGAACGAGGACGATCCGGACTATGAGCGGACAGTGTTCCTGAAATCAAAGAAGGAGCAGCTCTCTTACGCCCACAAAAACGGTATGAACATTGTGACGGTCCGGGTACACGAGGCGGGGAACAAGCAGATCCGCTACACCCTGTTCGCCATGGTACTGGGCATTCTGGCCGGGGCGGTGCTGAAGAGCATGGTGTCCCCGGAGATGATCGAGATGCTGAACAAGAATGTGGTCACCAGCATCCGGACCATGTTCCTGAATTCCCTCAATATGATGATCGCCCCGGTTGTGTTCTTTTCCATCATTGCGGGCCTGACCAGCATATCCAACGCGTCCGATATCGGGCGCATCGGCGGCAAACTGGTGGGAACCTACATGTGTACCACGGTCATCGCTACGATTCTCAGTATTACCATCGGCCTGTTCATGTTCCACGGCGGCGTGCCCCAGATGGGAACCATCAGCGGCAGCGGCGGCGGGGTCAGTGTGTCCCTGCTGGATATGATTGTAAAAGTGGTGCCGGAGAACCTGATCGCGCCCATCGTGAACCGGGATATGCTGCAGGTCATCTTTGTTTCCGTGCTGTTCGGCGTTACCATCAATATGCTGGGCGAGACGGCGCAGCTGCTGAAGGACTTTACGGAAACCGCCAACACGTTCTGCCTGCGGGTCATCACCCTGCTGGCGCAGTTTATCCCCCTCATTGCGTTCCTTTCCATGATGGCGCTGATGTTTACCGTGGGCGTGGATTCCCTGTGGCTGCTGGGTAAGGTGCTGATCGGCCAGTTTATCGGTTCCGCGGCGATGATTTGCGTCTATTCGGTGGTCATGGTGCTGATGGGCAAGATTTCCCCGGTACCCTTCCTGAAGAAAATCGGCGGCTTCGTTCCGGTTGCCATTTCCATGGGCAGCAGCAGCGCGGCCATGCCGTTTACTATGAATTTCTGTACAGAGAAGATGGGGGTTTCGCCCCGGCTTTCCTCGTTTTCCATTCCCCTTGGGGCCACGGTCAACATGGACGGCGGCTGTTTCTACTTTTCCATTCAGGCGATCCTGCTTGCGAAGATGTACGGGGTGGAGATGACGCCGGCGTTCATCTGGGCGCTCTTCGTCACGGTTGTGGCCCTGTCCATCGGCGCGCCGGGCGTACCGGGCGGATCTTTTGTCTGCCTGACTTCCATTATCGTTTCCTTCGGCGTTCCTGTGGAAGCGGCGGCGATCGTGCTGGGCATCGACCCGCTGACTTCCATGTTCCGTACCACGATCAACACGATCGGGGATATCGCGGTGACCACGGCGCTTTCCAAAAATGAAGGCATGATGGACGAAGCGGTGTACATGGGAACGGCAGATAATGGATGAAATTTTCAAAATATCTGTTTTTTCTAAAAATTAATTGGTATAAAAAGCGCTTTATGTTATAATAACTAATTAGGAAGGATTCAACAGTACAATATTTCCGGTTTTGCCGGCAGCTTTGACGGAAAGGTGGATCCAAATGGCAAATAAGGTAGAGAATGAAAACATTGCAAAGGACGCAACTGCTTTTACCAAAGAGGCCAACGCAGCCTGGTACAAGAAGCTTGACTTTGATGACGAAGCGGAAAAGGAAAATGCGCTGCGGGGGCTGATAGAAGCGCCGACCGCACTGCTGATCCGCGGCGAAGACGGGCACGTGGTCTGGAACGCGGCGGATTACGATTTTATGAAAGAATTTGCCAAGGCGCCGGACACGGCAAACCCCAGTCTGTGGCGTAATACCCTGTTCAACAGTTACGCCGGGCTCTTTGAAGTGTGCAAGGGCATTTATCAGGTTCGGGGCTACGATATGGCTAACGTCACGTTCATCCGTACCAAAAACGGCTGGATCGTGTTTGATGTGCTCATGTGCCAGGAGGATATGGAAGAAGCCAAAGCGCTGATGGAAAAGCATTTTGGCCCTCTGAACATCGTCGCGGTTCTCTACAGTCATTCCCACATCGATCACTACGGCGGCATCTATGGTCTGGTCAAAAAAGAAGATGCGGCTGACGCAAACCTTTCCCTGAAAGACCAGCTGGCCAGCGGCAAAGTGGTTGTGATAGCGCCGGAAGGATTCCTGGAGCATGCGGTCAGCGAGAATATTTACGCAGGTTGTGCGATGGGACGGCGTGCCCAGTATCAGTATGGAACCCATCTGCAGCCGGGACCGAAGGGGCGGCTTGCCATCGGCATCGGTCTGGGTCAGGCTGTGGGTAATGTTGGGCTGTTGCCTCCTACCTATGAAGTTACAAAGAATGAAACCCTGCGCATTGACGGGATAGAAATACAGTTCCAATTGACCCCCGGCACGGAAGCTCCGGCAGAGATGAATGCGTATTTCCCGGATTACCGGGCTTTGTGGCTGGCGGAAAACTGTACCGGCACCATGCACAACCTGTACACCCTCCGGGGCGCTCAGGTGCGGGATGCCAGTGCCTGGGCCAAATATATCCTGGAAGCGGAAGAACTGTTCGGGGATAAGACGGACGTGGTGTTCCAGTCACATAACTGGCCCCACTGGGAAACAGATAAAATTAAGAAGTACATGGAAGATACGGCAGCCGCCTACAAATACATCAACGACCAGACCCTGCATTATGCCAATCTGGGCTATACCCCGGTGGAGATTGCCAGGATGCTGGAGCTTCCGGAAAAACTGGGCAGGGTATGGTATATCCGGCAGTATTACGGAACCCTGAACCACAACATCAAGGCAGTGTACCAGCGGTATCTGGGATGGTATGACGCCAACCCGGTGAACCTGAACCTGCTGACGCCGGAAGCTACGGGCAAAAAGTGGGCGGAGTATCTGGGGGACGCGTCGGCAGTGCTTGCCAAAGCCCGTAAAGATTATGAAAAAGGGGAGTATCAGTGGGTGGCCCAGGTCACCAAGGAACTGGTCTTCGCCGATCCGTCGAACCAGGAAGCCCGGAACCTGTGCGCAGACGCGCTGGAGCAGCTAGGGTATCAGGCGGAAAGTGGAATCTGGCGCAATGCCTATCTGACGGCGGCGCTGGAATTACGTTGCGGCAACCAGGCGATACACGCGCCGAAAGCCGGAGCCGCCGATATGAAAGCAGGCATGACGGCAGAGATGATGCTTGACTTTATCAATATCTCAACCGATGCCGTAAAGGCCCAGAACGATGACTTTACCCTGAATCTGATCGTTTCGGATACGGGAGAAACCTTCTTTATTAAACGGAGGGACGGCGTCCTGCTGGTCCATAAGGGCGTGACGGGCAAAGCGGCGGACTGTACGCTTACCTGCAGCCGGATGCAGCTGATGGGGCTGATGATGGTGAATAAGGAAGTGCTGCAGCGCATTTCCGCGGAGGGGGACAAGACGGTTCCTGTCCGGCTGATCAAATATATGACGCCTTTCAAGGCGGACTTTAATATTATTGAGCCGTAAGTTATGATAAAATGAGTCGTATTTTTACCGGTAAAAAACCGCTGGCATAAAGCGGAAGAATGAATGCTGTCAGCAGCAGGCCTGAACCTAAAGAAATATATCAGGCTTTACCTGGTTCTTGCATAATATAATAATCACGAAAGGGTGCGTTTACGATTATGAACCTGCCAGAAATTAAAATGACAAAGAAACACTACATGGTTTTGGGAGCTGCGGCTGTCCTGTTTGTGGGCTGGCGCATATTCTCCGCGCTGCAGCCGCCGGCACTGGAACCTCCTGTTGTTCCTGTAGTACGCACGGTAACGATTGGGGAGACCGCAGCGAATGATATGGCCGTTTATCCCGGCGAGGTGCGGGGAAAATTTGAAAGCAATCTGGCATTCCAGGTCGCCGGAAAGATTGTGGCCCGCCATATCAATTTGGGTGATGCTGTGCGTGCCGGTCAGGTGCTGATGGAGTTGGATCCGAAGGATGTGCAGCAAGGTTATACCGCGGCCAAGGCCACGTATCAGGCGGCCCTTTCCAATTATGAGGTGGTAAGGGACAACTATAAACGGTATACCGCCCTTTATGAAAAAGGCGCTGTCAGTACCATGATCCGGGATGAACACAAGACCCGTTATGACGCAGCGGCGTCCCAGCTGGAAAGTGCCCGGGCGCAGCTGGCTACCAGCGAGAACCAGATGGGTTATACCCGGCTGGTTTCCGACCATGACGGCACGGTGGCTTCCATTTCCGGAGAGATCGGACAGGTCGTTGGCGCCGGTACGCCGGTGGCTACCGTGGTGCAGGACGGGAGCCGGGAGGTCCAGATATATGTTCCGGAGAACCGCTTAGGGCAGATCCGTCTGAACCAGCCTGCTACGATTACGTTCTGGGCGCTGAATGATTTAAAAGCTTCCGGTCACATCAGCGAAATTGCGTCTATGGCTGATGCTGTGACCCGTACGTATAAAGTAAAGGTTTCTGTGGATTCCATGCCGGAACAGGCAAGGCTGGGTATGACGGCCAAAGTGGTGTTGAACACAGGGACTGTTAAATCGATTCTTGTTCCTACCGGGGCTATTTACCAGACCGGCGACCGGTCGCAGGTGTGGGTCATCCGGGATAAAAAGGCGACGCTGGTTCCCGTTAAAACGGCCGGCTTTGAGGGCAGCAATGTGCGGATCAAGGAAGGCCTGAACCAGGGCGACGTAGTCGTAACCGGCGGAATCACCAAGTTGGCGGAAGGACAGGAAGTGCGTCTGGAAGGCAGTGTGGAAAAATGAACAGTAACTGGGCAGAATGGTCAATCAAACACAAGCAGGTCATCCACTTCTTTGCTACGATGATCGCGATTATGGGGATCATCTGTTACGCGGTGCTGGGCCGTCAGGAAGACCCCAGCTTCCCCCTGACGCAGATGGTCATTTCCGCTTCCTGGCCTGGCGCCACTGCCAAGCAGATGGAGATGCATGTTGCGGATAAAATTGAAAAAGTGGTACAAACCGTAGACGATCTGGATTATGTTACCAGCTATTCCAGGCCGGGCGTCTGCGTTATCAACGTATATCTGAAGGACAGTATTCCTTCCGAAACCATTCCCAGCCACTGGCTGGATTTGCGTAACCGGATCAATGACAAACGGAGCGAACTGCCCGCCGAGATGTACGGACCGTTCTTTAACGATCATTTTGACGATGTGTTCGGTAATGTGTACGCGGTTACATCCGACAGCTTTTCTTACGAAGAGATGCGTAAGGTAGCCAGCCGTATCAAAGACAATTTCGTACAGGTGCCGGATGTAAAAAAGGTTGACCTGTTGGGCGTGCAGCCGGAAAAAATCTATCTTCAGGTCGATAATGAAAAACTGGCCCAACTGGGCCTGAGCGTGGACCAACTGGCGGCGGTGGTGCAGGCGGAAACCTCTGTTACCCCGGCGGCTATGAAGCATAACGGAAAGAGCAATATCTATCTGCGCCTGACGGGGATTCCGGATACGGTGGAGAATATCGAAAACATTCCTGTCAGCGGCAACGGTCGTACCCTGCGCCTGCGTGATATTGCCAAAATTGAGCGGGGTTACGCGGAACCGGCGGAACCCAAGATGTATTTTAACGGCAAACCGGCCGTAGGTGTTGCGATTTCCATGGTAGACGGCGGCAACAACCTGAAACTGGGTGAAAATCTGGACAAAAAGGTCAAGGAAATACGTAAGATGCTGCCGTTGGGTTTTGAGTTCAACCAGGTGCTGAACCAGCCCAAGGTAGTAAAAGATTCTATTGATGAATTTGTGGAAAGCCTGGTAGAAGCCATCCTGATCGTGCTGGTGGTCAGCCTGATGACCCTGGGGCGGCAGAGCGGCTATGTCATTTCCGTCTGCATCCCGCTGGTGCTGATGTGCAGTATGATTGGCATGTTTATAGCGGGTATCGACCTGCACAAGTTGTCCCTGGGCGCCCTGATCATTGCGTTGGGCATGTTGGTAGACGATTCCGTGGTCGTGGTGGAAATGATCGAAACGAAGATCAACGAAGGCTGGGACCGGATCAAGGCTTGTTCCTTTGCCTTTGAAAGCTGCGCCAAGCCCCTGCTGACCGGCACCATGATCACTTGTGCCAGCTTTATGCCCATTGCCTTTGCCAAATCCCAGGTGGGCGCATACGCAGGCAGCCTTTTTACGGTAATAACCATTACCCTGATGAGCAGCTGGCTGGTTTCGGCTACCGTGGCTCCGACCCTGGCCCATGCCTGGCTGAAAAAGGAAGATAAGGGCGTGGGAGAGGAAGCAGAGTCTTCCATGTACCAGGGCGGTTTTTACGATGTATTCCGTAAACTGCTGAACTGGTCATTGCACCACCGCGTTGCGGTAATTCTCATAAGCCTCGCTATTTTTGCAGGTTCCCTGCTGCTGAGCAAGCTGTTGAAAGAGGAATTCTTCCCTGTATCCACCCGTCCGGAGCTGATTGTTGATATGAACCTGCCGGAAGGTTCCAGCCTGAAGACTACCGATGCGGCAGCGCGCAAACTGACAGAGAAGCTGCTGCAAGACGAAGATGTGAGCAGCATTTCAACCTATGTGGGCGTGAGCAGTCCCCGTTTCGTGCTGGTTATCCAGCCGGAACAGCCACGGGATAATTACGCCCAGCTGATTGTGGTATCTAAAGGTCTGGAAGCCCGGAAAAGGCTGGAAAAGAAAGTTAAGACACTGGTCGACGATCATTTGCCGGATGTGCAGAGTTATTGCCGTACCGTTCCGCTGGGTCCGCCGACGCCGTACCCGGTCATGTTCCGGGTAAGCGCGCCTGATGATAACCAGGCGAAAGAGTACGCGGAGAAAATTAAAGAGATTATGGTGGCGAATCCTCACGTGACCATGGTCCGATTTGACTGGATGGAAAAAGCTCCTGCTGTCAGAGTGGAACTGGACGACGACAAGCTGCGCCAGATGGGCCTGACCCGGAAGGCCGTAGCTTCCGCCCTGTACGCAGAGGTAAGCGGCTACAGTATCAGCAAGTATTATGAAGGCGATCAGGCCATCGACATGGTGTTCCGGTTAGAACCGAAAAACCATCAGGACATCAGCGACCTGGGAGCCATGAGCATTCCTACGGCCAAAGGAATCGTGCAGTTGAACCAGGTAGCCTATCTGAGCTACAAGAATGAAGACGGCATGATCTGGCGGCGTAATCTGCTGCCGACCGTAACGGTCAATGCAGGTATTATCGACAGCGTCACCGGTAATGACGTAACCAAAGAAATCTGGGAAGCTTCGGCGGAAATGCGGAAAAATCTGCCCTTTGGCGTTAACATTGAAATTGACGGACCGTCGGAAAAGAGCGCCAAGTCCCTTACCTCCATTTTACGGCCTGTGCCGTTCATGCTGATTATCATGCTCGTTCTGCTGATGATCATGCTGATGGATGTACGGAAAGTGTTTGTGGTTATGTGTATTTCCCCGTTAGGGCTGATTGGCGTGTTCCTGGGCCTGTTCCTGTTCAACACCCCTTTGAGTTTGCTGGCTCAGGTCGGTACGCTGGCGCTGGTAGGTACTATCATCCGTAACGGCACCGTGCTGGTGGACCAGATCGACCAGCATATGGCGCAGGGGATGCCGCAGCTGAAAGCGGTAACGGAATCCGTCATCGTACGTTTCCGTCCCATTATGCTGACGGCCCTTACTACCGTGCTGGGCCTGGTTCCTATGTTCCCCAGTGATTTCTGGCGAGGCATGGCCTTAGCCATTTCCTGCGGTCTGACCGTGGCCACCGTCATCACCCTGGTGGTATTGCCGGTCATCTACTGCATGGTGTTCAAGGTACAAAATGAGGATTAACAACTTTTGGAGGAATGGTTTTGCGTTGCGGCGTAAACAGCGCAAGAGGCAAGACTCTTAAAAACAAACATTTGTGGTAATGAAACAGGGCTGGACGATGTTCGTCCAGCCCTGATTTTTTGGGGCTTTAGCGCCAAAAAACCCCCGGTTCAACCGGGGGTCGGTAAAAATACTTTAGTAAACGGAAGAAAAAACCTCCTGTGTTAAGATTGATGTGGCCTGGCAACCACACTATCAACACAGGAGGTTTTATCATGCAAGATGATGTAAAAAGTTTATCACATAGCAA
>NZ_CADBFF010000042.1:0-10580 GCF_902793885.1 uncultured Succiniclasticum sp. | reverse complement strand
GAACTGAAAGACGGCGACCTCAAACATGTTGCGGGCGGAGCGAAAGACCCTGGCGAATGTAGAAATTTAGAATCACGCTATTGAGGGTTTAATGGTAAATCCCAATTTTGCACAGTAAGACTACGAAGGAAAGCAGCGAAAAAAAAATAAATACCATGATAAAAAACAAAGGATGCTGAACGATTATTGCTCAGCATCCTTTTTTGCTTTTAGTATAAGAAACTCATGTTATATCTGACCAAAGAAAAGACTTTATACGATCCATCCTTAAAAAAGATTATAAGTAATAGTTCGTCGTCGGCGACTTCATTTTTGAATTCGATCTGTTGTTCTTTTAGTTTGCCGGCGGGAATGATATAGTAATACGAAATGCCGGAAACTTCATACTCGCAATCATCGTAATCAATATTACGGCTGGTAAGCAGAAGAGCTTTCGGGTTTTTCTTCAATTCCGGTACCTCCTTCTTCAAGATTAAAAAAAACACAGCGGCTGCTATTTTTACTGTTTACCGAAACTCTTAACCAGTGCTCGTCAAGGTCATTTTTGAAAAAAGCACGGATACAGAAATGCACCCTGGTTTTAATATCATCATGCGTCTGAACACCACAAAACAATGGATGCGTCTGATGTGGCAATACGACACAAGTGTTATTATAGCACTACGATTGAAACTGTCAATGACAGTTTGGTAAAAAAATCGCCAGGCGCGTCTGGAGATTTTGTGCGTAAAAAAACATAAATTTCTGAAACCCACACAGCGACTGGCGTGCGCGGCGTTTCTCAAAGTCCGTACAAACGGACTGGCAAAGTTATAAAATTAAAGTAGGTCAAGCAAATAAGCAAATAAGCAAATAAGGGGGCCAAGGGGGAACCAAAGAAAAGGGGGCAAGCCATGATAATCGTTTATATAATTCTGCTGTTTATTGCAGTACTTTTATTTATGCTGCTGCTGGGCTTTATTGACATCGTTTACAATTTAATCACGGGCAAGACGTCAAATTTGGCGGAAAAATTCTGCGAAGCTATGAATGTGATTGTTGGCGTGATATGTGCTGCTGTCTGCGGCATTGGTATTCCTGTCTTAATCTTGTGCTTACTGTTTGTAATTGGCATGCTTATTATTGGATAAATTTAAATGGGAGTATAATATTAGTAAAAGTTAGATTGCAACGATAATATAAATGTTTTTGGGAGGACGTTATGGGCGTGGACTTTATTATTGGTGATGTTACCACACTGCAGGCGGATGCGGTCGTTAACGTAATTAATTATGAACTGAAGGACGGCGGCTTAGTGAATTATGCCATTCATAGAGCTGCAGGGCCTGAATTAAAAGAATACAGCGGAACGATCGGGGCGTGTCCGGTAGGCGGAGCAAAGCTGACGCCCGGTTTCAATCTGCCTGCCAACTATATTATTCACACAGTGGCTCCACTGTGGAGGGATGGCAACGAACAGGAAGAAAAATGGCTGGCAGCCTGCTATCTGCGTTCTTTGGAACTGGCAGCAAAGTACCACTGCCGGAAGATTGCGATTCCTGTCATCTGCAACGGAATTTCCGATTTTCCCTTCGGCAAAGCGCTACAGATTGCGTATGACACCTGCCAGTATTGCCTTACCGAAAAACAAATGGCGTTAGATATTCTTCTGGTGCTTTATGTCTGGGATTTGCGATATAACGCAGAGTCTGAAAGGGCTGCTGCCATGTTTAACATAGTGGCGGAGTATGTCAATACGAATCATCAGCTGGAAGAGGAAAAAATAGAAATGCTGCGGCTTGCAGAAGGTGCGAAACCGTATCTTCCGGAAAAAGCAGAATATCCCCGGGAAATTATGATGCCTGATGGCGCAACGCTGACCGTTTTTCCGCAAGGCGCCAACGTACGTTACTCTTTACGCTACGTACGTCCTAAGGAGAAGGAACTGCCAGACAAAAATGAATTTGTTCCTGAAGATCCTTTTACAAAAAAGTTATTGCGTTACATAGATGCAAAAAATATGACTGCGCCTATGGTTTACAGCGAAGCCGGCTATGACCGGAAACTGTTTTCCAAAATCCAGAGCGATCCGGAGTACCACCCCAGAAAATATACAGTGGTGCGTTTTGCCCTGGCGCTGAAACTGAATGAAGAGGAAACAGAAGACCTGTTAAACGCTGCGGGGTTTGCCCTGTCGCGCAGTATGATTACCGATATTTTAATTAAATATTGCATTACGAACGATATGCGTTCCGTAGAGGAAGTAAACAATATTTTAGAAAGCTGGGGCTTGGAGACTATTTAAAAATGTCGCTATCATGGCGACCACGGACATGAATTAATGTGCTATAGTAATCATGCAAGCGGGAACAATTAGTAAGCAAATGAATAAAATTGGGTGCGTGAGAAAAAATGGAAATTTTGCTCATTCCAGTGGTTGCTATAGCAGTCGGAATATACACTTATACAAAAGCAAAAAAGAATAGAATGGCACAGGCTATAAGCGCAGCGTTCATGCCCGGATTATTTTTTGGCGCACTTGTCTGGTGTCTGATAAGTGGAAATTTCGGTATCGTTTTTCTAGATATTGCAATAGTTGGCATTTTAATTGCTTGCTTGTATTTTGGTTTCATACGTTTCAAATAGGTTTGCTTGAGGATAAAAATGGAAATAAAAGGAAAATTTGGAACTGCAATTTGCTATGCAAATGTAATTGATGTTGGGGCGGTGGAACAGATTCGGCGGATGCTTGACTGCCAGTTTATGGAAAACAGCAAAGTCCGGATCATGCCGGACGTTCATGTAGGGACGGGATGCACGATCGGTACCACCATGACCATCGTGGATAAAATTGTTCCTAACCTGGTTGGTGTAGATATTGGCTGCGGCATGCTGACCACCCATATTAAGGAGAAGGATATTAATTTTGAAAAACTGGATGCCGCGGCACACGCAGTTCCTTCCGGATTTAATGTGTGGGAAGAGAAGCAGAAAGATTTTGACCTGACCCGGTTCCGTTGCTATGAACGGCTGAGACACAAAACATATCTGGGGCTGAGCCTGGGAACGCTGGGCGGAGGGAATCACTTCATTGAAATGGATCGGGGTTCTGATGGGGAACTGTATCTGATCATTCACACCGGGAGTCGGAATCTGGGATTACAGGTTGCAAACTATTACCAGAAGATGGCCATTGATTTAAACCATGGTAAGGATGAATATCCGGAAAAATCGGCAGAAATCATTCGTACACTGAAAGCAGAAGGACGGAAGAGAGAGATACAGGCAGCTTTGAAACAGCTGAAGCTGGAAAGAAAAGATAAAGGTGTTCCTGATGACCTTTGCTACCTGTATGGCAAATACATGGATGATTACCTGCACGATATCGTCCTGTGCCAGCAGTTTGCGAACGAGAACCGGAACATGATTGCGCAGAAAATCATTGAAATGTGCGGCTTTACTGTGGTTGATCAGTTTACCACCATCCACAACTACATCAATGTGGATGAAATGATTCTGCGGAAAGGAGCCATTGCGGCACCCAAAGGCGAGCGGGTTCTGATTCCGATGAACATGAGGGATGGCTGCATCCTGGGTATCGGTAAGAGCAATCCGGAATGGAATAATTCCGCGCCTCACGGTGCCGGACGGCTGATGTCCCGGAGAGAAGCGTTCCATAACCTTAACATGGAAGAATACAAAAAAGCCATGGAAGGAATCTATTCCACGACCGTGGTGGAGGAAACGCTGGACGAAGCGCCGATGGCATACAAGAGTGTGAATGACATTCTTGCCACGTTAAAAGAAACGGTAGATGTAGTTGATATTTTAAAACCAATTTACAATTTTAAAGCTGCAGAAAAGTAAGAGACATTAGGGTTCATCTAAAAATGTCGCCATCATGGCGACCACGGGCACAAAAAAATATGCTATAGTAATCATGCAGGGTTCGTCCCGGGCTGGTACGCCGCGGCTCTATTATAAAAGGCAAAACCGTGTAGCTGTATTAAAACAGCAGCGGTCTGAAAACAGTCCTTCACGGCAGTCCCTGCATTGGAAGCAGGTGTACCGAGCTGTGAAGGACTAATAAAAAAATCAATTTCAGCAATGAGTTTTCGGTCGACGGCTCGTGCGGAGCCAGTGCCAGTAAACCATTTGCTGAAAACAGTCCTTCACGGCCCCCGGGTTTGTTATCCGGTTTTGTGTGCCGGGAAGGACTAATTTATAAAAAAAGGAAACCCTGACAGTGTGTTCAAAACCGCTATTAACGGCACACCATCAAGGCCCTGGACAATTATAACAAAACTACATGCCAAAGACAAGATCTTATTTGATTGAGCTATAGATTGAAATGGGGTAAGAAGTATGCAACCATTAGACATAATTGAATTCAAATTAACGCAATTTACGTTTGGACCAGACCGTGAACCAAGCAATGTGGCGGCTATATACGTTAATGGAAAAAGCTTTATTGATATTGCCGAGGAAGGTGAACTGCCAAGTGCTACAAAGAATGGAGAAGCGGGGAGGGCAGGAAATTACGTATGGACAAGAGTTTGGGAGTTGTTTGATGAGCTGACAGAAGTTCAGGACATCGATTCGGACGATTACTGTGAGCCAAGGATTTTGGATTGCGGGTGCGGCTGTTTTGGTTGCTGGCCCCTACATGTAAAAATTACAGAAACTGAAGATATTGTTACATGGTCAGGATTCTATAATCCGTTTAAAACCGATCCGTGTTACAGCGATTTGTGGGACTATTCCGGCATGCGTGCTTATCATTTTGATAAAAAACAGTATCGTAAAGAATTATTAAAACTGTATAAATGGCTGGATATGGAAACTGATAAAGAGACGGATGCACAGCAAACAACACTTGTTGCCCCTTCTAAGACAGAAATGTATTCCAAAGAAGCCTGGGATGAATATCATAAAGATAAAACCTGCGGGTTTGTTTCTCAATGCCCCTGTTTCTTTTTCAAAAGAAAGTATGAGGAAGAAGATGGTGGATTAATAGCCGTTAGCCCCGGGAATGGTTCGACATGTTTATATATAGCTGACACCGATTTCTATTTTTTTCGGGAAGCGATTACGTTTTCTACAGGGAAAGTTTTTGATGACCATGCCCATTACGAATTTACCTGTAAACAGTGGTATCAAATTATAGAAACTGCCGAAAAAATACTTTGCTTGAAGAGTCTGGAAGAAGTGCTTGATTTTACGGTTCAACGGAAAATTACAGGTTTGAAGGATAGGTTTAACAGGGAACAATATATATATGTGGCTGATTTGATGCGAGAGTGTATTGAGATTGCAAACGGAAGTGAAAGAGAAAAGTATCAGAGACAGATAAAGGATATGAAAGACTGGACGCTTCTTGTTTTAAAAGAAGATGAACTTATGAGAGTCAGCGGTTTATAAAGAAGTGAAACAGTGATGCGGTAAGTTTGGTTCGGAGATCATCAAAAATAGGTAAGGATGTGGGTGTGAATGAAGAAAAAACATTTTAAAAATCTTTATACTACGAAGAACGTTCCGAAACAGCCAATAACGTGTGGGGGAGTACCGTCAGAATATCACATAACAAAAACAGTAGCACAGGATCAAGAAAGCGAAATAAAAACACATTACGACTGTTATGAAAATAGCGTGTTTTCTCGCCACACATGGTCTGCACCGATTCTGTTCTCTCCAGTTGAATTGAAGAAAAGGCTGGATTCTTTTAAGTTGGAAGGACGAAAGATTGCAGATCTCAAACTGGTCGGCTTGAACTATTGTCTGCAAAGTTATCATCTCGAATCTCTGCTGTTAAAAGAAACAGATGACGCGGAACAGATAATAGATTATGAAGCACCCATCGGTATCTATGCTGAAATAGATGAACCCTTATTGATTCGCTTTGAGGATGGGGATGTGTTGGAAATGCTGGAAGAAACCGATGGAGAACACCGGGTAAGCATGAACCGTATTCCCTGGGACATTAAAGCAGGTACTAATTTTCCTAATATAGATGCTTCGGCATTCTTTAAGGATTGTATAGGGAGAACTATCACAGCAGTAGAACTACATATCTGTGACCTCAGTGAACGGGAAAACTATTTTCAGCCCTGGAATCCGGCAGAGGGCCAAACCGATTTTGTCAAAAATATTATTTTGCGGTTTGATGATGGTAACGGATTGAAGTTCTCGGGATGGATAGATTTTTGCAATGTGGATTACGTAGACTGCAATAATAACCATGTAACGAAATCCTTCAAAGAGATTGCATCGGCATACTATGATTTGGATGGAGTCCTTGAGGATATACTTAACGAATAATATTTTATATAGTTGGGGCTTGGAAACCATCTAAAAATGTCGCCATGATGGCGACCACGACCATAAAAAAATGTGCTATAGTAATAATGGGAGGAACAATAATGAATTGAAAGAAGCCTTTGACAGCGGTGGACCTATTTCCGGTTTTCGGTACGCTTGATATCGATTTTGACCGGTCGTCCACTTGCTGTCAACTCCGGCGTACTTGCTCGATAAACGAGCTGCGTCGGATTTAGAGCAGGACCGTCGTCTGCTTCATCAAGACTTGTAAAGTCTCCGGCAGGGCGGCTCTGCTCTGCTTTATGAACAGAAGTGTTTCCATCTAAAGTATGATGTAAAAGGAGTAAACTGATGGCAGACTATCAGGAATCAAGACCTTTATCGGATGAAGAGTGGGATGAAGAAATGGATAAAGAATGGGTTGAGAAATATCTCAGAGGATGTAAGGACATCACGAAGCCCACTGACCGCAACCCGCATTTCCTTACAGCAAGCGGAAAAGAAGTTGTGGTGGATACTACGGAAAAGTTTGAACTTTTTTTCTACGGTACCGGGCTTTGTCCATTTAACGCCCAGCGGCTTGCCTATCCGTGGCCGGATGATGGTCCATACTGGATGGATGACCCTGAAGCCGGTAAATGGGGGTTTATAGACACAGAAGGGAACGTGGTGATTGAGCCGCAGTACGTGTATGCGATAGGCCCTTACGGTTCTGAATGCGAAGAAGAATATTATGTTGTTGCAAAAATGATTGACGGGAAACCGCGTTGGGGTGCTCTGGATCATACCGGAACGGAAACAATTCCCTGCCAATATGCAGTTATACAATATACTGACTATAACATGGTAGTCTATCAGGAAGAAGATAATGGTTTATACGGTCTGATGAAGATTGATGGAACCGTCTTATTAAAACCAAAGTTTGCAGATATTGATTATACCAACATTGACATGAATAGAAAGGTACTTGTCGCAGGGACTGATGTATTTTATTTTTTTATGGTGTATACTCTTTAGAGCAAGATCGGTTTTTTATTCCATGTAAGTTTGGTGTTATTTTCCTGTTTGAAGAACATATACAAGCTTATTATCCCCAGCTTTCCGATTATGATGATATTAAAAATGATGAAAGCGAGTATGCAGAGTTTCTAGTTCTTGTCAGGAAGAATAATATTGAATTCGGAGGATATGAATACTTTGATTATGAAGGTAACCTGTTAGATAAAATGGAAATAGGAAGAAAGGAATATCACAATCAGCTTTGTAAAAAAGAATAGTATTTGTCGCCGTAAAAGCGAACACAAGAATTAAAAGTTGTGATATAATATAACTGTAGTAAGGAATGAAAAATGTTCCCCAAAATAATTTCATAAGTGAACCCAATTGACCATAAAGAGTGCGCGAGAGACAAGCTCGGTGACCGCACAGCAACCTGCCTACAGGGCAAGGTGCTAAAGCTTGTATGATGGGATGTTGAGAATTCAGCCCATCATTCCGATGGGCTTTTGTTTTTACATACAGCCCGTCACCATGATGGGCTATTTCTTTTGCCCGGTGATGAAGGAAAGGAGCGGATAGGAAAAAAATATTTCATGATATAAAACCGGATACAAAACATAATCTGATAACAAGATGAGTAAAACGAAAGGTGGAACACAATTGGTAGAACAGAAGAAAAAAGAAAGCAAATTAGATTTGACAGTGAAAACATATCCGAAAGAAACCAGACCTACCGCACAAATTTATTTTGGATTCAGGCCACCGAAGAACTGGCGATTGAACTCGATATTACAGAAAGATTCCGATTATCAGAAACTAAGAAAAGCATGGGACAACGAAACGGATCCGGAGATAAAAGAGCAACTGCATATGAAACTGCTTGAATATAGGGCGAAGGTCAGAAACGTACACAACCTTCCTGATGAAGACTAAAATACAAAAGCAGAAAACCGAAAAAAAGATTAATGGTACGAGGAGGATTCGTTATGAAAAAGATCACAGATAAATCCAAAAACATGAATGGAAATCACGAAGACAAAGAACAGAAAAAGATTCCCACAAAATTTGTCCTGTACTGTGATTATCCAGGCTGTGAATTCAGGGAGGAGATGGAAAATCCGGAGATTGATTGCGACAAGGAAGATGATTATGAATTCTCAATTGAAGACGTGTTATACGACTTACAGGACAAGATCAGTGACACGTTATACAGCGAGCTGGATTATAACGAACTTTTAGGCGTCCATTACACGGAAGACGACGTAGCCGCGCAGGGACATTTCTGGTACGGTGAAGTACGGACGTCGGAATTCGGGGATGCCGATCTTCCCCTGAACGAAGACGTCAAAGTCTACCTGGACTGCATCGCGGAAGACGGGACAGTACTGGAGACACATGAAATCAATATCGAAGAATATATCAGTTTAGACAGAATTAAAGAAACCTTGATGGAATGTGGCCTGTTTGACTCCACGGACGAATATATTGAAACCGCGCTGGATAAATTTGTTGAAGAAACCGGCTGGCACGTCGGGTTGCAGAAAGGCTCGGAACGGATTGAAGATGTTACCCGGTGGCCAGCGCCAAACAGAAGAGGGAGCTGGATCGATGAGGACGGCACCGAAATGTATCCGTGCCTGTGGTACGGCTACAACGACGGAAGTCTGTTGAGTGAAGAAGAGGACAGGATATGGAATATTGATAACGGACTGGATTTCTGGTTCAGCTACGATCCGGAAAGTTATCTTGTTGAGTACGACTATGACGGTCATGCCGGTTGCTTTGGAGGGATGATTCCCGATATTGAAGAAATCCGCAAAAAGTGCCCCATTTTATTGGAAGAGAACGACACAGAAGAAAGCATCGACGCAAAGGTGCAGGCGTATTGTAAAAAACAGTATAAGAAAGCGCATAAATTAATAAAGAAGATGTGAGACTAAAAGGAGCAAAACAAAATGGAACTGGACAAGCAATTGACTTTGGAAAGCACGAAGGAGATTACTACGACATCGCGTCAGAAAAATAAGTACGACAAGGCGTACCGGAATTGCGGGTCTGAACTGGCCCTGTACTGCATCCACTCGGAGTCGAAACTAGAGGAAATCCTCAATATTGCGAAAAAGGAGGAATAACGCAGAATATGAAAGAGAATAAAAATATGAAAACCTGTGATAACCGTGATTATAATTTAGAAATGGGCAAAAATTACTATCATGGGACAGGCGTTAAAATAGATTACCGCAAAGCTGCCGAGATATTCGGCAGGCTTGCGGAACAGGGAGACGCAGATGCCCAAAATTATTTAGGCGTTATGTACGAGAACGGTCAAGGTGTAAAGAAAGATTATGTTAAAGCTGCAGAATGGTTCAGAAAAGCAGCTGAGCAGGGGTATGCGCTTGCCCAATATAATTTGGCAAAAATGTATGAGCTTGGCAAAGGTGTGGAATACAATGCTGCCAAAGCAGCTGAATGGTATGAAAAAGCTGTGGAACAGGGGGATGCAAGCGCACAGAACAATTTGGCTTTTCTGTACAGACAAGGATACGGCGTGCCTAAAGATCCTGCCAAAGCTATGGAACTGTATGAAAAAGCAGCCAGAAATGGATGCACAACTGCCCAGCTTAATTTAGGGTATATGTATGAGATCGGCAAAGAAACCGGACAGGATTATGTTAAGGCAGCGGAGTGGTACAGAAAGGTTGCCGAACAGGGTATTCCGGCAGGTGCGGCTAATCTTGCAGAGCTATATGATAAGGGCAACGGTGTCCCGCAGGATTATGTTGAGGCTGCAAAGTGGTACAAAATTGCTGCCGAACACGATATAAAATGCGCTCAAACCAGGTTAGGGGAAATGTATGAAAAAGGGTTGGGCGTTCCGCAGGATTCAGAAAAAGCAGCATACTGGACAAAGAAAGGGGTATATTTTAGATCCTGGATTTTTAATATGAAAACCCTGTTCGATAGGAGTAACCGGTATAAAAGGCTGAACGAAATGATTGCGAAGGTAACCGACCCGAAGCTAAAAAGCAGTCTTATCAAAACACGGGATGAGTATTGGAACAGGATACAGAAACTGAATAAACCAAATTTTACGGATGAAGATTACTATCAGATAAAGCAGGAACATGAGCGCATGGATGACTTTATCAGTAAGATGGAAAAAAATGTAAAATAGTACGATTGAAGTTTGAATGAAAAACTCATTGCAAAATAGGTTCTTAAATTTCGTTTTTAAACAATGTTTCATTGTCCTTTTGAATGTTTTATATGCTATAATTTCATTA
>NZ_CADBFF010000041.1:0-10827 GCF_902793885.1 uncultured Succiniclasticum sp. | reverse complement strand
CTTTAGCTGCCAAACGGAATCTGCGGTTGCCACAGCGTCGAAGCGCTGTGAAATAATATTTAATTATTTTACTGTCTACTTGACGGGGAGCGGTTCAAATCCCACGACTGTCTTAGTTTCATGCGATTCAGTACGCTGACAGTTGTCTATACCTGCAGGTATCAGGTAATAGAAGCTTCATAAATAGAATCTACCGACTCTTTCAGCAACGCGTCAAAGTCTGCAGCGGACTGGTTTACATTCAGGCCTTCCGATAACGCGCGGGAGAAGCTGGCTATCAGGCCGTGGTTGGCCGCCAGTTTTTTATTGGAATCTTCCCGGGTATAACCGCCGGACAATGCAACCACGCGGACAACACGCGGATCGGCAATCAGTTCCGCATAGGTGTCGGGAATATCAGGAATGGTCAACTTAAACATCAGCTTGGTATCTTCCGGCAGTTTGGCCAGATGTTCCATAATATCTTTTTTCAGAATTTCTTCCGCTTTCGCCTTGTCCGGACAGTGAATATCCACTTCCGGTTCGATAATGGGAACCAGCCCGGCCGCAGCAATCTGCAGGCCGATTTCAAATTGCTGGTCTACGATTTTTTTGATACCGGATTCCGACGCTTCTTTAATAACGCTGCGCATTTTCGTACCGAAGATGTGCCGTTCATCACGGGCCCGGGCCAGTGTTTTATCCAGACCGGGAATCGGTTTCATCAGCTGTACGCCGTCATCCAAATCCGCAAGTCCTTTGTCGATTTTCAGGATAGGAATGATTCCCTTTACGTCCCACAGATAATCGGCCGTAAACTTATCTTCAATTTTACGGTCCATTGTATTTTCAAATAAAATGGCTGCCAACACACGGTCGCTTGTGAACGAAGGGCTGGTGATGATACGGGTCCTCATTTCGTGGACCAGATTGAACATTTCTTCGTCATTGGAATAAGCGCTTTCCGCGACACCGTATAACCGCAATGCTTTCGGCGTGCTCCCACCGCTCTGATCCAGCGCCGCAATAAAACCTTTGCCGTTTTTCATTTTTTCCAATTGTTTCTGGTTCATGTCGTACCTCCATTCTTTTTTTAATTTAATACTATCTTCTCCATGTATCCCGAGAGCCTTTAACAATACTTTTTAGCAGGGTGTACCCTTATTGTTATTATACCATAAAGCGGAACCGTTTTCAGAAAAATGTCAGGCCAGGTCCGCAGGCCGTTGATCCTTCTCTTCCCAATTGTCCCAGAATGCTTTCCGGAATTCCTGAAAACGATCCTGTTCGATAGCTTCCCGTATCTTTTTTGTGAAGTGCAGAAGGAAATGCAGGTTGTGAATCGACAGCAGCCGTAAGCCGAATATTTCTTCCGCCTTGAACAGATGACGGATATAGGCCCGTGAAAAATTACGGCAGGCGTAACAGTTGCAATGTTCATCAATGGGGCGGAAGTCTTCTGCATACATGGCGTTCCGGACCACCAGACGTCCACGCCAGGTCATGGCCGTACCGTTACGCGCCACCCGTGTCGGGAACACGCAGTCGAACATATCCACGCCCAGATTAATTCCTTCCACAAGACAATCCGGTGTTCCCACTCCCATCAGGTACCGCGCTTTCTGCTTATCCATCCAGTCAGTGGTCTGATCCAGCACTTCGTACATCATCGGTTTGGGTTCTCCTACCGAAAGTCCGCCGATCCCATAGCCTGCAAAGTCCATGTCCTGCAGGGACTGGGCGCTCATTTTCCGCAACTCCGGAAACATACCGCCCTGGACGATTCCAAACAGTGCCTGGTCTTCACGTGTATGCGCTTTCAGGCAGCGTTCTGCCCAACGCGTCGTGCGTTCTGTTGATTTTTTTGTGTAAGCAAAATCCGAAGGGTACGGGATACATTCATCAAAGGCCATGGCGATGTCGGCGCCCAGTTCTTCCTGCACCCGCACAGAAACTTCCGGCGACAGGAACTGCTTGCTGCCGTCGATGTGGGAGCGAAACATAACGCCTTCTTCCGAAATTTTCCTCATTTCTCCCAGGCTGAACACCTGAAAGCCACCGCTGTCAGTAAGCATACCGCGGCTATAATTCATAAACCGGTGCAGGCCCCCCGCCTTCTTTACCAGTTCGCTGCCGGGACGCAAAAACAAATGATAGGTATTGGCCAGTATCACCTGGCTTTCCATATCGTACAACTCTTCCGGTGACAGCGTCTTAACAGTCGCCTGCGTTCCCACCGGCATAAACATGGGTGTCTCAAAGGTTCCGTGCGGCGTATGCAGCCGGCCTCGGCGGGCCTTTCCCTGTGTTGCTTCTTTAATCAATTCATAAGTAACTGCGTGCATAACATCTCCTGAAAAAATAAAGGCTATTTCTTATCCAGTTCTGTAATAAACATGGCGTCCCCAAAGGAGAAGAATCGGTATTCCCGTTTGACGGCTTCTTCGTATGTGTGCAGCATCACTTCCCGCGACGACAAGGACGATACCAGCATCAGCAGCGTGCTCTGGGGCAGATGGAAGTTGGTGACCAGCGCGTCGACAATATGCCACTGATAGCCCGGATAAATATAAATCTGCGTCCAGTTTCCTCCGGCCTTCACTTCTCCTGTAACGCCTGCAGACTCCAGCGTCCTTACGGCGGTCGTGCCTACCGCAATGATCCGGCGTCCCTCTGCTTTCGCCCTGTTGATAGCGGCAGCGGCTTCCGGGGTCACGCTGTAAAATTCTCTGTGCATGGGGTGGTCTTCAATATTTTCTTCCGTAACAGGACGAAACGTGCCCAGCCCTACATTCAGAGTGACAAACACTTCTTCACAGCCCATGTCTTTGATTTTCTGCAGAAGTTCTTTTGTAAAATGCAGGCCTGCAGTAGGCGCCGCAGCAGAACCCGGATCCCGGTTATAAACTGTCTGATACCGTTCCTTGTCTTCCAGTTTTTCCGTAATATACGGTGGCAGCGGCACTTCCCCCAGCCGGTCCAGGATTTCTTCAAACACTCCTTCAAAGGCAAAACGGATAATACGTCCGCCAAAATCCGTATGGTCAATAATCGTCCCGGACAACTCGTCCGAGAAATTGATATGGGCCCCCACCTGCAGTTTTTTTCCGGGACGCACCAGCACTTCCCAGTCCGTATTGTTCAGGCGGGTCAGCAAAAACACTTCTACATGGGCCCCGGTATCTTTAAAGCCGTACAGACGGGCCGGAATCACACGGGTATCATTAAAGACCAGCAGATCGCTGGGTTTTAAATACTCCGGCAGATTATAAAAATGACGGTGCTCCATCTCGCCGGTTGTTTTATCGACAACCAACAGCCGGCTGTGGTCCCGTGGTTCTACAGGGTGCTGGGCAATCCGTTCTTTCGGTAGTGCGTAATCAAAATCGGTAACTTTCATCGGTATATCTCTTTTCTATATACAGGAAACACGGTCCCATCGCATTCGTAATCCATCGCAGCAGTTCGTTGCTTCCTGTATTTTTTAGGGAAACACGGATTACATGAGCTTGTGCGCTGCAAGCGCGCGTACAGAGTAATTTATCAGCGTTTCCTTAGTACGCGGAAACCAGATAGGTTCCAGGATAATAATGCAGTAAAATCGTTTTATAATAGTCTTTTGCTTTTTCCGGCGCCGTATCGGCCATACCCTTAGCGCCCCACTTGGAAAGGCCAAGCCCCCGTCCGATTCCTTTTCCTTTAAACAAAAGAGTTTCATCGGCCGTCCCTTCTAAAAAGTGATACCCGGGGATTGCGGATTTCCATGTGCTTTTTTCCCGTCCTTTGATTTCAATCGGAATTTGTTTTTTCCCGATTTCTATGCCATAACTGTTTTCAATCGGCACATCTAACTTTTGCGGAACCGGATCCGTAAGGTAAACGTCAAACCAGTTGCTGCTTAAGGCCAGCATATCGGCAAGTTCCTGACCGCTCAGGGTAACGCTGCCAAGGTCTCCCTGCCAGTAAATGATTTTGACTCTGCCACTGGGATACCGGTCCTTTGTGGCCGGCTTTTCACTGTCGGATATGCGATAGCCCCGCAGCCTTCCGATTTTATGCCCGCCTTGTTCCAACAACCGGCTGATTGTCGCAGCCTGGATTTTCTTTTCCCAGGTAAAGCTGGGACAATCAGTATCATAATCCTGAACCGCCCGCAGATACGGAATATCTTTTTGCAGGACTTCTGCCGCACTTACGGTCATGCCGCCGCTGCTCTCACAGGTATACGCTGCAGCAGGTCTGCCGTTATAATACAAAACCTGGCCGGCAGTCAGCGCTGCAACCTTCGTTATATTCTTATTTTCCGTACGGATGCCGCCGTAAAACGTTTCGGGTTCTACCGCCCGTACGGCAAACAGGCTGCTTTCCGGATTATTTTTATAGTACCAGGCAAGACTGCGAACGGCAACCGCCTGCGCTTTAATCGCCTCATCCGGCCAGATTGGGGAAGACTTGGGCCCCAGCACGGAATTCACATAATACTCCAAAGGCACCCGGTTGACTACTGTAAGATTTTTGCCTTCATTTGTTATGTAGATTTTCAATGCTCCGCGATATTCCTGACGGTTCACAGTAAACAGATGGCGGGAAGAGTCAGCGGAAGTCCGGTCTTTATTCTGTTCTTTATTCTGGTCTTGCTTTTGGTTTGCAGTTTTGCCAGAAACTTTATCAGAAGTAGTAGTTGCGTTTTTGTTTGTTTTTTCCTCTTTGTCTTTCGGTTCCGCCATTTCCAAAACCGTACCACTTGCCAGTTGGTGACTGCCCAGCATAATTTTGCCTGAATTGGCTGCAATAAAGTACTTGCCCTTCTCCAGTGTCGTCTGATTCCCATCCGGCTCTGTCGCCACAAAGGCAGACGGTGCGATTACTTCTGCGGAAAACTGGGAAACGATCAGACCCACATCGATTTCAGAAGATGCCTGGACGCGGCCTGTAAAAAGACAAGTCAACAAGAGAGTAAAAACAAAAATATATTTCAAAATCAATCTTTCTGCAGCCTGTTTCATCATATCGTTTATCCTCAATCATCACTTGCATACTAATTGAAAAATATTAAATCGATTCCGCACGATTGCGTTAAAAAACAAAACCGAACGCATTGAAAAACAAAATCAAAAATGGAAAAACCTTGGGCAAAATAATGATTAATAATTATATAACCGTTTGTACAGAACCAATTATTTGTACAGAATGGTGTCCTGTTTCGGAAGCTGAATAATATGTTTCGTTATGCGGACAAAGGGTTTGCCTTCCGCTTCATCAGTCCCCGTGACAACGCCATTGGAATTGCGCGTGTTCCCTGCTTCGGTTTTGGTTTTTTTCCATTCCATATAGCGGTCCCGTTCACTGAACACACAACCGCAATAGGGCTGGCGGTACAATCCCAAAGCCAGGCTGATATCCACGCCTTCCTGATAATGAGGCCGCCAATCCTGATAAAAAAACTCCACACCAAATTCTTCCGCGGCTGCTTTCGCTATCTGCAAGATCAGTTCATGCTTCTGATACGGACTGTACAGCAACGTTGTAGAGAATGCGGTAAACCCGTGATCTGCCGCATATTTTGCCGTATACCGCAGCCGAATCCGGTAGCAGAACGCACAGCGGACGACCGGTTCCTCCAGCATCCCTTTCACACATTCTTCCAGCGGATAGGTTTTATCAATGATCAGCCGATAATCCTGTTTTTCCGCCAGCTCCCGTAATGCAGCCAATCGGTGTTTAAATTCTTTATAAGGATGAATATTCGGATTATAATACAGCAACGTAAAATCTACGTCCTGCGACCTCAGTATTTTTGTCGGATAACAGGCACAGGGACCGCAGCAGGCATGTAATAATAATTTCATCGTTCTATCTTTCTAAATACACAGTAATCATCAAGGGAGACGCTGATTTATAGTTCCACATTTCTGTCGGGAAACTATCGCCTGTTTTCCTTCCTCACATAAATCAGCTCATTTTACAGCAGAGACGGTTGTTCGACCTTTGGCTTGCCACTTGCATCCTCCGGGTAGGGAATTCCCAGATAGCGATAGGTTTCCCTGGTCGCCACGCGGCCACGGGGTGTGCGCTGCAGCAGACCTAATTGCATCAGATATGGTTCCACCACGTCTTCGATGGTGCCGGCTTCTTCACTGACAGCAGCCGCAATGGTATCCACGCCCACCGGTCCGCCGCCAAACGTCCTGACAATTGTCTGCAGGATACGCCGGTCATTCTGGTCCAGACCGTAACGGTCAACTTCCAGACGGGAAAGAGCTTCATCAGCCAACTTCTGATCAATGACAGCCTGTCCCAGAACCTGGGCAAAGTCGCGTACCCGTTTCAAAAGGCGGTTTGCCACGCGGGGCGTTCCCCGTGAACGGCGGGCGATTTCCAGCGCGCCTTCCGGCGTCATCTCCACATCCAGCTTTTCCGCGGACTTATTTACGATAATGCGCAACTGCTCCGGCTGATAAAACTCCAGTCTGCACTGCACCCCAAAACGGTCACGCAGCGGTGCCGCCAGAGAGCCCAGCCTTGTGGTGGCTCCAATCAGTGTAAATTTTGGAAGAGGCAGCCGGACGTTCTGGGCACCCGGTCCTTTACCGATGACAATATCCAGCTGGTAGTCTTCCATGGCTGAATACAGTATCTCTTCCACTGCTTTCGGCAGACGGTGGATCTCATCGATGAACAACACTTCCCCTTCCGACAGCGTACTGAGAATCGCAGCCAGATCGCCCTGGCGCATAATGGCAGGACCTGATGTAACACGCATGTTTACATGCAGTTCGTTAGCAATAATATTGGCCAGTGTTGTTTTCCCCAGACCGGGAGGGCCAAAAAGAAGCACATGATCCAGCGCTTCATTCCGTTTCAGCGCCGCTTCAATGAATACCGAGATATTCTGTTTAACTTTATCCTGCCCGATATATTCTTCCAGCGTCCGGGGGCGAAGACTGTACTGTTCCCCATCAGACTCCATAACTTCCGATGTTACCAGCCGGTCATCAAATTCCATTCCGTTATCCCCTTTATTCATCTTAATTATTAACGAAAATAATAAATTACAATATCAATCATGTGTCGATTCTGTTAAAATCGACCAGGTACTGAAGATGCTCCTGTCTTACTTTTTAGCAAACATCTGCAAAGCTTTGCGAATCAGTTCATCCCGTTTTAATGTGCCATAGTCCGGAATCTTCCGCAACACCGGCAAAATTTCCGAATTGGAATAGCCTAACGCAGCCAGTGCAGCCATAGCTTCGTTGATTGCTTCCGATTTTCCTTCACCGCTGACTGCGGCGGCAAATTCTCTGTCGTTTTCTTCGCTTTCCAGTGTACCGATCTTGTCCTTCAGTTCCAACACCATACGCTCTGCCGTTTTCTTTCCGATACCGGGGAGCTTGGTCAGCATTTTAAGATCCCGGCTCTGCACCGCCAGATAAAAATCTTCCGGCCTTGCCGCTCCTAAAATGCCAATCGCAACTTTGGGCCCTATGCCGCTTACGCTTAACAGAAGCGCAAACAGATCATAATATTGTTGTGTCAAAAAGCCGTACAACTGAATTGCATCTTCCCGAACTGACGTATATGTCAGGACACGAACTTCCTGTCCCATGGACAAGGTCCGCATCTGGGACACCGGCATAAACACACGGTATCCGACACCACCCGCCGTTTCAATCAGACAATATTCTGCCGCCTGATACGCTACCGTTCCTCTTACTGAACCAATCATAATACACGCTCCAAATGCCGTTTATCAAAACCATAATTATAATACAGTTTATTTATTACAGTTGTCTTTCATCTCTTGCTCAGCGGGTTCCGCTGTTTTTCCAGAATCTCCCCGATTCGTGCGCCGCCTTTTGCCTGCAGCTGCAGCACCCTTGCCTGATTCAGGCCGCAGATCGCGGCAGCCAATGCGTCCGCCGTATCGTCCGGATTAATTTCTTCACGAATCCCCAACAGTCGCCGCACCATAAAGATAATCTGGTTTTTTTCCGCCCCGCCGGTCCCTGTGACCGATTTTTTTATCTGCATCGGAGTAAACTCCAAAATCGGCAGATTATGCTCGGCAGCGGCCAATAATACTACGCCGCGCGCCTGGGCAACCGGTATCGCAGTGTTGACGTTGCGGTTAAAATACAATTTTTCAATGGACATAAATTCCGGTTGAAAATGACCAATAATATCAGAAACATCCTGATGGATCTTCAGCAGCCTCTCTTCCGGACGCCAGTCTTTGTCAGTCAGTATGGAACCGTAAAACACCGGCTTCATAACACTGCCTTTCATTTCCACCACACCATAACCGCAGATAGCAGTGCCGGGATCAATTCCTAACGCCAACATACTGTTTCCTCCAGCCTTCTGCATCAAACTATCTTAGTACAATCTATTATACAGGCCACAAATGACGAAAATGTGAAACAATATAAAAAAGGCAGGCTCATTTGAAGCCTGCCTGCTCTTTCTTATTCCTCGTCGTCTTCATCCGGCAAGTCAGCGTTGGTATAGACTTCCTGTACGTCGTCCATATCGTCAAACATATCAATTGTTTTACGGACTTTTTCCGCATCCTCATCAGACAGCGTGACCATTGTGTCCGGAACCATAGTGATTTCCGACATAACGGTTTCAATATTGTTATCGGCCAGCGCTTTTTCTACGGCATCGTAGTCTTCCGGCTGAGTCACAATTTCAAAACTGTCTTCATTGGATTTCATATCTTCCGCACCGGCATCCAGCGCGATCATCATAACTTCATCTTCATCGTAGCCGGCTTCTTTATCAATCGTAAAGATACCTTTGCGTTTGAACATCCAGCCAACGGAACCGGTTTCGCCCATATTTCCGCCGTGTTTCGTAAATGCATGACGGATATCTGCGGCCGCACGGTTGCGGTTATCCGTCAGCACATCCAGCATGATGGCCACGCCGGCCGGGCCATAGCCTTCGTATGTAATCTCTTCGTATTTTGCACCGTTGGTCTCACCGGCGCCCTTAGCAATCGCGCGCTTAATGTTATCTTTCGGAATGTTGTTGGCCTTTGCCTTTGCCAACGCCAGTTTCAGACGCATATTGCCAACCGGGTCAGGGCCGCCCATCTGTACGGCAATCGTGATTTCACGACCGATCTTTGTGGTTATTTTTCCTCTGGCTGCATCTGCTTTGCCTTTTTTGTGTTTGATATTTGCCCATTTAGAATGTCCGGACATACTAATTCCTCCAATTACATTGCTCAAGGAACCAAAGACCCATCAATCTGCACACCCGACGAGGGTCATGCAAGTTTTTGCAGTCAGTGTTTTCCTTATGAGATAATTTAAATTTAACTATTGTATTATACTATATTTTCTCTTTCATGACAATCCTTTTCTTACCTTTTATTGTGACTCTCTTTGACATTTTTATAGCCTTTCCCTGATTACTCTCTTATGCTTTCTTTATTGTCATTTCTCTGTAGCATAAGGCAGCTCAAAGATTCGCCGGGAAATCTATCCGGAATTTCTCGCGCTTTGCAGAAATTTCGATTTCGTTTCTATTCAAATATTGATTTTTTGTATATAATAATTATGAGGACTCACTGATCGTTTTAACATTAATTCCGAATGCAACCGATTAATCCGTCTGCTCACTTGCTCAAACTCGTTGACTCAGCGTTTCCTTAGTTTAAACGTACTATAATCAGGAGGGGCATCATGGAAATCAAAAAAGTACAATTAGGCAAAACCGATCTGATGGTGACAAAAACTGCAATGGGCTGCCTGCCTATCCAGCGCATTTCACACGAGGCTGCAAAAGCACTGTTGCGTAAAGCCTATGATAACGGCATCAATTATTTCGACACAGCCAACATGTACACTGACAGCGAAGAGAAAATCGGTGAAGCGCTGCACGATGTCCGCCACAACATTGTCATTTCCACCAAAAGCGGCGGAACCGATTACAAAACGGTAACAGAGCATATCGAACTGTCTTTGAAACGACTGCAGACAGATTATATCGATATTTTCCAGTTCCATAATCCGGCTGTGATGCCTTCGCCCGAAGATGAAAAGGGTGCATATACTGCAGCACTGGACGCCAAGAAGAAAGGTTACATCCGTCATATCGGCATCTCTAACCACCGGCTCAAGGTGGCGCATCAGGCGATTGAGTCCGGATTATATGAAACACTGCAGTTTCCGTTCTGCTATCTGGCAACAGAGAAAGACATCGAACTGGTCAAAGACTGTAAAACACACAACATGGGCTTTATCGCCATGAAAGGCTTATCCGGCGGAATGCTGACCAATGCAGCCGCCTGCTATGCTTTCATGCAGGAATACGATAACGTCGTACCTATCTGGGGCATCCAGCATGACTGGGAAATGGACCAGTGGCTGAAGCTAACGGAAGCCGACCAGCAGATGACGGAAGAATTAAAAGCTGTTATTGAAAAAGACAGAAAGGAACTGTCCGGTAATTTCTGCCGAAGCTGCGGCTACTGCCTCCCCTGCACAGTAGATATTGACATTCCACAGGCTGCCAGAATGGCAATGCTGCTTCGCCGCTCTCCCTATAAACGATTCATGAGCGATGAATGGTATGCGAAAATGCAGAAGATCGAAGAATGCGTACATTGTGATTTATGTAAGAGCCGTTGCCCTTATGGACTGGATACGCCGACTCTCCTGCAATATATGCTGAAAGATTATAATGAATTTTACGCAGCGCATCATAACGATTAAATCACTTTATCTAAGCTATATAATACATAGTAAAAGCCCCCGCACGTGTAGTACGGGGGCTTCGTCTCTGACCGGCAACAATCTATCCTCCCAGGCCGCTTCCAGCCCAGTACTTTCGACGCGT
>NZ_CADBFF010000040.1:0-11307 GCF_902793885.1 uncultured Succiniclasticum sp. | reverse complement strand
CCGCGCCGTCACGCAGCAGGTCATTGGCGCTGTCGCTTACACGGCCTAACCGGAAGCTGGCTTCCGTATACACATCATGCTTGTTCGTCCATTTGGCCATCAGACCGCCGCCTGCATAATGGGCGTCCCCGTCGCTCCGGCCCACATCACTGTGCATCGTGTAACTGCCTTTGCCGTATTCACCGAAGATACCATACTGCAGTGTGCCCTTTTTCGTTTCCTTCCTGCCGCCTACGCCTACCGCCGCGCTCCAGCTGTTGATATTCACATGACTGTTTGTCTCGTAACGGTCTTTTCCACCGCCAAAGCTGGCAGCAACAGACGCACCGTCCGAACCCACGTTAGACAGATTGCCCAGACCATCCAGCACTTTGTCCAAATGTCCGATGCCGCTCGCCAACAAGCCCATGGTCGCTTCCACTCCCATTACGGCCTTGTGGGTCTGCTCGGAAACACCCGCGCTGGTCTTGGTGCGGAAGATCAGGTTACCATTTTCCATTGCAGCAGAGCCTTCGCCGTCAAAGGCCGTTCCAACCATGTACTTAGTTCCTTTAATTTTTGGGTTACCGCCGAAGCCAGACACCAGCGTCGTCGTCTGGTCCGCTTCAATATACATCTCTTTGTAGAAATCAATGTTGGACGTATCTACCGTTGCGCCGTCAAAGGAAACATTGGCCAAAGTCTTGCTGTGATCGATCAGCGGGTTGCTTCCAGTCCACTCTACTTTTTCAAATTTCAATTCACTGGCCTGGTTGGCAGTTGTCGTAAAGGTAACCTTATTGTCTGCAGCCGCAAGGTTACCCGTGACCATACCTGTAACGG
This sequence comes from uncultured Succiniclasticum sp., assembly GCF_902793885.1. Classification (NCBI taxonomy): domain Bacteria; kingdom Bacillati; phylum Bacillota; class Negativicutes; order Acidaminococcales; family Acidaminococcaceae; genus Succiniclasticum; species uncultured Succiniclasticum sp. Next base: position 10,485 of record NZ_CADBFF010000040.1, on the reverse strand, counting down.
TCACACCCGAAACAGGAGTTACACTGAAATCTGTAGATTTTGTCTGCGCCGCCATGTCCGCCAGCGTTGCATTTGCCTGCAGCAACGTCATGGATTGATTGGTCGCTGCCATTTCCGGATTAGTCAATCTAAAGCCGTCGGTATCATACGCAGCCTTTGCATAATTGTAATCCTCATTGCTTCCATCTAACAGATTACCGCCATCCTGCCAGGTCAGCGAACCAATTGTAATAGCCGAAATATCCTTGTAGCCAACCTTGTAAACAATACTGGTGTTGGTATCATCTTTTGCTACGCCCTGTTTCTGTACACCTTTAATTGTCACCGCATTCGTTTTGTCGCTTACCTTGATTTCAGTAACATTCGTTTCGTATGCATTATTTCCGTTGATCGTCGCTTTGGCAAAGAAACCGTCTGAACCTGTAATGATCGGTTTTGATTCACCTGCCGCAACTTCTGGCAATGTCATACTTCCCGTCTCTACAGTGGCTCCAGAAGTTAGCGACCATTTATCCGGCACTTCGTCTGCTTTATCGCCAACACTCTTTACCGTTACCTTATTCAGTTCCACTCCTTCCACAGAATATGTTACATCGTTATCGCTTAACCCCACCGTGCCGGCAGCACCAGCACTTAACGTTGTGTTTGCCTGGTCAAGGGTAACCGTAAAGGACGGCGTACCCGTTACATTAGAAGCAGCTACACCCGTCGCATCTTTGAGCAGCGTCATGGTCTTTGTTGTTCCGGCCAAAGGATCTACAGTTGCCGTGAAGTTCACACCAACATTCACCTTCGTGTTACCGTCAAACTTGTAATTTGTATTTGTATAATGGGTAACGCCATCGCTCCAGGCAAGGTTTCCGCTCATGGCCGCTTCGCTGACCTCCCTGTCGCCTACGGTGTAAACCAGTTTCGTTCCGCCGTCCTGCTTCAGCCAGTCTGTCTGCGCACCTTTAATAGTCAGATTATCCGTTACTTTATCCTCAAACGTTGTCTCGTACTTTTTATCCGTAAAGTTCGCAATAGTCGCCGTGCCCAACGCGCCCGTTGCATCTACCAGCGTCATGCTCTGGCCGCTGCTCAGGGAACTTGCGTTGCTGAAAGACAGGCCATCCGCATTAATCGAAGCCGACGACAGATCGTCATCCGCCCCAAAGGAACGAGCCGTGCCTTTGTCCGCAAAGTCCACTTCCCCAAGGGTAAGGGACGTAATCGCATTTTTGCTCTTCTGGTAAATGATCTTAGTTCCGTCACCCTTCACACCGCCGCCGGTAGAAGTGCCGGTCACGGAAACACCATTCACTGGCACAGTATCTAACGGGCCTTCATTCTGCCAGGCGTAAGCGCCGGTCACCGCAATGCCGGTAAAGTTTGCGCCCGTTGCCTCAACAAGTGTTTTACTGTCGCCTGCCACCATAGCGCCTGGCGCTGCCATTCCATCCGTATCCACTGCAATACCGTCGGCCAGATTCCAGCCGGTCAGGTCCACTGCAGTCGCTTCCGTGCCATCCCAGCCTGATACTTCAATAGAGTTCACATCCTTCACACTGGCGTAATAGGTCAGCTTCTTCCCGCTGTCCTCCGCCTTTACACCGCTGGCCTGCAAGCCCTTCACCGATACGCCGTTCCCTGCGTCCAAATCCAGATTCGAACCCTGATACGCTTTATCCCCGATCACACTGCCAAAGAAGCCTTCCGTATCCGTTGTTACAATATCCAGATAGGTCTGCCCTGCCGCCAGTTTCGGATCGGTAAAGCCAGCCGCCGTCACTGTCAGACCGCCGTCTACACTCTTCCATCCACTGGCAACAGCCGAGCTTCTCCCATTCCAGTTGCTCAGGTCAACGCTTTTTACCGTAGTGTCCTTCACCGTGTAGTTCACAACGCCTGCCAGCGTTGTCACCGTACCTTCCAGCGTTGCGCCCAGTTTTACATTGTTCGAGAGTGTATTGGTGAAATTCTGCGTATGGTTTGCCGCCTTCACATTCAAGCCTTCGGCAAGACCACCAGCGCCGGAAAGCAATGCCATAGATCCGCTTGCCTTTTCCGGATCATTAAATGTTAAGTTGGTAGCATCCACCGTGGCCACGTTGGCAAAATTGTCGCCCGCTGCCGCAGCCCGGCCTGCGTTCCAGTCCATTGCCGCGAATGAAATACCGCTTACTCCGTTTTGTACCTTATACAGTACATTTTTGTAGCTGTTATCTTTGTCCAAAGATACCGTGTGAATAGTGGCGGAAGTAATTGTTACGCCATTTGCTACACTGGAAGCACCCTCGCCAGACTTAACATCCTTGGATACATTAGCCGAATCCAGTGTTGCGGTACCCCCGGAGTATTTCAGGGAAAGGGTGGAAAAATCATTTGCGGAACTCGAAGCCAGCAGTATCATGCTGCCGGAAGTTGCAGAAGAAAGCGCAGTCTCTGCATCAGTTATATCCAGTACAGGCTTCGTTTTATTGTAATTGACCGCAAAATTTCCCTGCAGTACCGTTGCGCCGTCTTTCCATTCAAAATCATCCGCCAGTTTGATTGTTTCAAAGTTGCTTATAGCACCACCAAACTTGTTGGAACCGTTGATAATCAGCGTGTTTCCGGTTACAAAATCTCCCGTAGGTTCGGCAGTGTAATCAGTATAACCGCCTTGTAAATTGTGATAGTTGGCAGGAGCTGTTACATTCTTGATCTTAACTGTATTGCCGGTAGCGTTCTTCGCTAAATTTCCAGCATACCCGCCATAAATAGCACGGCCCGCAGCCATATCCGTCACGGTAACCGTATTATTTTTCGCATCGCCATTGCGCGAGTAGCCGCCCCAAACAGCCCCGCCAATCGTGCCGCCGGCTATCGATACCGTATTACCGTTAGCGTCGCCGTCTCCGTTGGTACCTCCAATCACGGCGCCATTTAACGTAGCGTTGCTTACTGTCACAGTATTTCCTGTCACAGTTCCGCTGTTCGAGTAGCCGCCATATATAGTGTTCACCGTGCCCTTATTGACGGTTACAGTATTTCCTGTCACGGTTCCAGCGTCCGAATTACCGCCGAAGATAGTATCTGTCACTGTGCCGCCGTTGATTTCAACCGTATTCCCGGTCGCACTGCTCCCGCCGGAACCGCCTTGCAGGTAACTGACCTTGCCGCCATTCACAATAATATGATTGTTATCAGCTGCACCAGTGGCAACGCCGCCATCGATATAGCCTTGTACTGTACCGCCCTCAATCGTAACCGTGTTGTTCTTCGCATCCTTGTTCGGACTCCAACCTGCGGTAATGCCGCTTGGCAGTTTCGCATTGCCGCTGACGGTCACCTCATTGCCACTCGCCGTACCTTCCGTGTATTTCGTGACGCCGCCATACACTGTCAGTTTTACTATACTTTCGCCACTTACTTGTACTTTGTTGCTGTTTGCGTTGCCGGTTTCGCTGTAGCCGCCGTATACAGAATCACCTGAACCTGCCCTGGCAGTTTTCACCTCACCGCCGCTAATTTCCACTTTGTTGCTGTTTGCATTGCCGGTAACATTCTTTAATACTGCGCCGCCGTACACTGAACCGCTCACCGTACCTCCGCCAATGTGAACCTCATTGTTATTTGTATTACCAGCATCATAAAACACATTATCAGGATCATTACTGGTAAAATTGTTACGGGAATCATCAATGTAACCGCCGTACACATTACCAGTCACCGATCCTTTATAGGTTTTATTGATATACACTTTGTTTTTCGTTTTGTCTCGGGATTTGCCCGAACCGCCCATCACATTTCCGGTAACAATTGCGCTTCCGTCAATGGTCACTGTATTTTCAGATGCAGTTGCAGTATAGTAACCATCTGCACCACCAATTACATCACCCGTCACGTTGGCCGTGCCTTTAATAGTTACCTGATTACTGTTTGCAGTTTGTGTCGTCCCGCCGCCGCTGCTTGCACCGCCAACTACTGCCCAGTCGTCAGAACCCACTGTGCCACCGCTAACGGTAACTTTATTTCCATTTGCCGCTGTGTTTCCGTAACCGCCATACACCGTATATTTAATATTGGCAGTTTCACTGACAGTTACCTCGTTTTCGTTAGCAGTTTTTCCGTTACTGGCGCTTCCACCATATACGTTCGACTTTATCGTACCATTTTTTACAAACACATGGTTATTATTTGCAACGCCGTAGGTAACATAACCACCATATACATTATTTACTGTGCCGCCGTTAATAGTTACAGTGTTTTCATTTGCTATCCCATCAGGTCCATTATAACTACCATAAGAATTACCTCCATATACGTTCACCTCTATCGTACCGCCATTAACAGTAACTTCATTATAAGATGCTTCACCTGTTCCAGTGCTACCGCCAAATACCCAGCCATCCACTGAGCCGTTGATGGTTACCGAGTTATGTAATGCATCGCCGGAAGACGTGTTACCTCCAAGTACGTTGTCGTTCACCGTACCGCCGTTGACGGTTACCGCGTTATACGACGAAGCGCCGGAAAACGTGCTGCCGCCGAACACTCGGCCGTTCACCGTACCGTAGTTGATTGTTACGGTATTCCTACTTGCCTCATCCGCGTCATTGGAAGACCAGCCGCCACGATAGTCAGCTCCGGGATCGCTGCCGCCTGCTATACCGCCATACACTGAACCAGCCTTATCGGATGTGGCAGTATATGTATTATCTGACGCGCCAGCCGCTTCCGCCACCGGCGTAGCAAATCCCACGCTGCCAATCAGCGCAGCTGTTACCCCCATGGATACCGCAGCCATCCGTAAGCTTCGCGCGCCACATCCTTTGGTATTGCGTTTTGCCAGCTCGCTGGCCACCACGTAACAATGTTTTGCCTTGCTCCACACAACTTTGTAAATTTTGTTCATCTCTTAGCCCCTCCCCTGAATTGTAGTTCAGTTATAAAAATCAAAATTGATAACAGTTAATCTTCCTTCGCAGGAAAAACCGTTTAGCCTGTTTGTGATAAAACGTTACGATTCAATGCGCATACCTGCTTCCGTTCACTTCGTCACTTTTACTTTAAACCGGAACCGTTCCCAATAGGCTTCAGGAACCAGCGACTGCAGGATGCTTTCGCACAACTTGCACTTCGCGCAATCTTTACATTCACAGGTCAGCAGTTTGTCCGGTACTTTATCCAGCGTTACCTTTTGCATAGCTTCCGGGGGTGTCATACGACGGGCAAAGCTCACCGTCCCGGAAATCATTAAATCGGTAAGTGCCATATCGTTATTTTCTGTAAGGTATGCATCCATCGCTTTGAACGGGTAATCGCCTTCCGAATTCCGTCCTGCAATTTTATAAATGTCCACATACTCGTCAAAGTGTTTCTGCCAACGTGGCAATATCCAGTTGGACCGGAACAGATCCGCAATCCCGTTTTGGCAGCAGCTGAGGAAGCCCGCATAGCACCGCAGCGCAATGGAAAGATTGTGGCACATGGAATTAGGGCAGCCCATGAGACAACCTTCATTAATCAGGCATTTTAGTCTAAATCCGGCAGCATGCATCTCTTTCAGTTTCGTCGGCGTACGCAAAATTTCCCGGGGTGGATTGAATACTTGTGCCCCGCACTGTTCCCGCCAGATTTCCATCTGCCGCAAGTTCCACTGATACCCGTTACAGGAAGTATGGATTTCAAGTTCCGGCAACAGTGCGTGCAGTAAAACAGCAATGCGATAGTCGGACAGGATCAGTCCCTCCAACCGGTACCGGTTTACTTGCTGCGCCAGCGTAATCGCAAACTGTTTCAGTTCTTCTTCCGAATTAAACTGGTAGTACAAGGCATTGACGGGACAGATGCAGCGTATTCTTCCATAAGAGATACGTAAAAATTCCGCACAGTTTATCATATACAAGGCTCGTTTGTGCTCGGTGTCCGCCGCGTTCACGTTACTTCCGTCTTTTCCATCGAAAAGGAACCGCACATGGGACAGCATTTCCTCATTGGGCAGTTCGCAGTACACATGGTCAATATTTTGTTTGCGTTTTTCCGCTTCCTGCAAAAACCATTCAGGGTTTGTGCCGTTGTACGGAAGGGAATAGATTCGTCGTTTTGGATTCATGTTTTTCTCACTTTTCTGAAACTATTTATTCATCTGTTTTCGTGCACACCCTTCTATTATCAATTGTAATTCCATTTTGTAAATTTTTCTGCTGTACCCAGGTACAGGTTTTGCAAAATGCCGCCGAAACCACCTGTACTTTTGCTTCAAAAACCTGTACTTTTGAAAAAATAGTTTGCACTGAGCCTTGCGCAATGGTACACAGCCCCTAATTCTGTGCTATAATTCTTTCGGTAATCGATTCAGGGCAAATGGCAACAGCGGTTCATGTATCTTTCCGCTTTTCCCAATTCTGCCCATCGGTTTTTCTTTGCATCAGCAAGGAATCAAACGAAATGTCGAAAGGATCCCGCGTCATGTTCCGTACCCAGATTTTGCTTAATGCCCTTGGCCTGTTCTCCAGCGTAACAGTTTACCTGGCAGTAATCGGCGCGTCTTCCCATGTGTCCGATCAGCTTGGGATGGCAGCGCTGAACCTCTTTTTTATGTTGTCCACAGCCGCCGGTATTTTTGCCTTTGGTTTTTTCCGCGGCCGTGTTCCTGCGTTTCCTCCAGCTCATGCCCAGCTGGCCGCGTTCTGCGTCAATGCTGCCTGCGTCGCCGCCTTGGTCAACATCCTGAATGTCCGGCCCGGTTTTGGACTGCGATACGCCGCTCTGTTCTTATTTACCTTTTCTAACGGTTATATAACCGGCAGCCTTTTCTCACAGATTGCCCGATACATTCCTGCCGCCAGGCAGGGCTTCTGCATCGGCGCTTCTTTAGCCAGTGCCCACTTCTTCCTGTTCCTATCGGATACACTGGTTGCTGTCCTCCACATTCCCACGCCGCACGCCCTGTTTTTCCTGTTCCCGGTTCTGGCGTTGATGGCGTATCTTTTACTGCACAACGAACCGGAAGAACTCACTGACATAAACGCAACGCCTTCACCCGATCCTTTCCTGCTGCGTCACGCGCCGCTGTTCCTGCTGGCCGCGGTACTGTTATCCCTGACGGTAGGTTTCAGCGATAGCCTTTTCCTGACCCGTCACGCAGAATTTATGGAGTGGCACCGCTATACACGCTTTATTAATGTAGGCGGCTTCCTTTTGGCCGGCTGGCTGGCGGATTCCCACCCGTTTTATCTGCCTCTGGCTGCGCTGCTGGCGCGAACGGTGTCTCTGGGCTTCTGTGTGTTTATGCTGGAAGGCGGAGCCGTGAGCATCTCTTCCATTGCTGACTGCTTTTTTACAACCTTCTTGATTGTTTTTCTTATCTGGGTATTTATCACACTGTCGCCCCGTATGCCATGCCCCGAACTTTGGGCCGGTATGGGACGCATCGTAGAACTCCCCTGCGGCGCCATCGGTACGTTGCTTGGCATTTTCCTTTTGCAGCGGCTGCCGGTGTCCCTCACCTTTTTAGTGTACATGGCGCTGCTCATGTGTTCCGGCGCCCTGTTTTACCAGGCCATGCTAATCTGGATCCGGCGCAGTAACCGCCCGGTCATCCTGGCCACGGTTAATGAGCCGGAGCCAAAAAACAAAATAAACGGAACAGTTTGGCTGACAGATCATTACAATGCATGGGAAGCAGAAAATAATAATGCACCGACGTTGACAGATCATGACGCCGCTACATTGGAAATTGAAAATATAAATGCAACGACGCTGTCCGATTATTACGCCGCTGCATCAGAAAACGAAAATATAAATGCAGCGACGCTGTCTGATTATTACGCCGCTGCATCAGAAGATGACGAAGATTTTTTATTGAATACAGAAAGTTATAATACCGATTTTTCGAATCTTGATCTGGCAGAAAAGGAAAATGCAACCCAGCCGGAGCCGGAAGCAATTCCCTCCTCTGCCAGGGCAAACGAAACCAGGACGCAACCCGATGAGGTTCCGCCCCCTGCTCTTTCCATCGCGTTCAATATGACACCGGAGCAACTGGATGAACTGCTGCAGAAGTTCAAAGCCTTCTACCATCTGACCCGGCGCGAAACGGAAATCCTGCGGGAACTGCTATGGGAACGCAGTATCATGGAAATTGCCGAAGCACTGGTCATTACGCCCCGCACCGTGAAATATCACATCAGTAACCTGTTCCAGAAAACCGGCGCGACGACGCAGAAAACCCTGAAACGCATTTTGCGCAAACAAAAACGCCGCTTCGATTCCGGTCTTGATGTGGTACCGTCAAACGAAGACGACGAAGAAGAATGACTACAAACAAAAAAGAACAGACATCGCAAAAACGTCAACGATTGCTATTCCATGGACTCATTCGCCTGTGGCTTCGAAACTCGAAGTCGCGTTGCAGGGCAACCCGTCTCCCACTTCCTCACTCCGCCCGCTCAGAACGCTTCGCGTTGCTCGTTCGTCAAACTGGGACCCTCACGGGTTGCTCTGTCAACACTCAATACAATCACGCAATCGTTTCCTAAGTTTTGCTTATGCCTGTTCCTTTTTTGTTATAGTTATTTCATTCATCAGAACATATAAGCTACGTTCACGCTGCCGCCAAAGCCGTAGATGCTCATCAATCTTACAGCACCGCCACACCAAGGGACTTGGCAATTTGGCGGATGGCAGCTTCAGAAAGTTTGCTATACTTTACAATCTTAGGTATTGGTTCCCCTTCTTTCAGCATATCCGTTGCTACTCGCTCGTTCAGTTCCTTTTCTGCTTCCAGTCTTCCTTCCTTTCTTCCTTCCTGCAGTCCTTCACGGCGGGCTTCCAGTCTGCCTTTCTCACGCTCCCGTTCTTCATCAAATGTTCCAATAAACATGTTCCTCACCTCCGCCTGATGGCCTATCAGAAATGGCCTGATTGCAAAACTGTCCGGCATTTCCCTGATCGCGGCGTCCACAGCCACTTCCAGGTCCTGAACCTCATGATGATACCTTCTTACCGCATCCACCAGCCACGCGTACTCCCGCAACGGCTCGCAGGCTTCCATCAGCTTCCGGTTTTTGCCGTAATTGATGTTCAGCATCGTCACCTTAACCTCTATGTCGGCGTCCCCGCAAAACGCGTCACTGAGTTTCAGCACCTGACGTTCCGGTTGCTCCGCCCTGCCGTTGTAAAAACAAATGCAGTGAGGCTTAGGCACTTTCTGCAGATGATGGCTGTATCGGTAATATTCGCTCACTGCGATGTGCTTTTCGTATAACCTGCCGCCGTAAATGAAAAAACGCATGGGCATGTTAGGGTTAAACGTGCTCTGATGCTCCCACAGACTCATCTCACTCATGATGATGAAAGACACGTCGTTCTTCATGTTCATGTAGACTGCGTCTTCCAGCGTATTAAACCGGATGTCGTCAGGATTCCTGTGGGCCGAACCGTTTACTGCGTTATACAGCGACAACGTCCATTCCTTATTTGTCGGGTTTCCGAAAATGAACTTGAATACCCGATCTTTGTATTCACGATTTATTTCATTCAACTATTTGACTCCTTTCACGTTGCCTTTTCATGACGGCCGTGAAAAGAATATCTGGCTCATTTACATTATACTGCTGTTTGGCAGCACCAGCAAGGGACGACGTAAGATTTCACAACTCCTCGAACCCCTGATTATCTCCTCTGGTCACTTTAGTGACCGGACTTTTTTTGTAACTCCAGCAGCGACGCGGTTTTCCAGCCTGCTTTCTGTTATATATATAGACAGCTTAATTGTCTGTCTCCAGATAGCACTTCTTTCGTTCATTTTATTGCTTTGTTCGGGAAAGCTGCCACTGCGCCGAGGCGAAAATCCCGGACTATGCACAAAAAAGAGGAATGGGAATTTCCCACTCCTCTTTCTTCATATTATATTGGGTAGTGTTTGCCCCCGGTTTCACGCAACATTCTTGTTATTGCCGCTAACACTTCCTTTAGAACGTATACGCTACGTTCACACTACCGCCGAAGCCGCGGTGCTTGCCGCCGTAACCGTAGATGCTGATGTCTGTCCGCCACGGATTATCCTTCGTGGCATCCATCCGCATGCCGAACTCACCCCGCACGCTGCTGCCCTTGATGCTGGCCGCACGGATCTCTGTGCCGTTGACCGTGCCTTTTGCTTCTCCGTCAAATTCGTATTCGTAAGCCAGGCCGCCGTACCAGTTCCACTTCTTGTCATTCGTTCCGTACCGGGCTCCGATCCGCAGCACGCTGCTGTTCACGCTGTCCAGGTTGTAATGCTGTTTCGCATCAAACTCTGCACCGTCCCGCTTCGTGTAGAAGAACTTGCCATACACGTCCAGACTCTTGCCGCCTTTGTAATTGAATATCTTACCCAGACCTACGTGCGCTCCGTAATACGTTGCATGGATATCATACCCATACGCATTGCCCGCGCCGTCACGCAGCAGGTCATTGGCGCTGTCGCTTACACGGCCTAACCGGAAGCTGGCTTCCGTATACACATCATGCTTG
>NZ_CADBFF010000039.1:0-20999 GCF_902793885.1 uncultured Succiniclasticum sp. | reverse complement strand
CTTTAGCTGCCAAACGGAATCTGCGGTTGCCACAGCGTCGAAGCGCTGTGAAATAATATTTAATTATTTTACTGTCTACTTGACGGGGAGCGGTTCAAACCGCCGGCATTTTTTATTTATGAACCTTTAGGAAATAATGGTTTCGCATATAATTCTTAACTGCGTTGCCAAATAAAAAAGCGACTGGCCGACACCAGTCGCACAAAAGAAAAACACCGGAATCTTTTCATGCGGATTTACATTAACCGTAGGGGATACTGTAAATCCGCAAGATGCTATTTAAGCAGACTCCACAAAGCAAAAAATAGAAGAGGAATCATCAGAAAAGGGTTAGCTTCCGCTAACACATCACGCAAAAATTAGTTAGCTTTCGCTAACCAATTGTATTTTACTGTATCGTTTACCTTTTGTCAAGCATTTTTACAAAGACTCTGCAAAAACTTCGGAATCACTTCACATAAACACATGAGGCGCGCCGGGAGGCAGCAACCCCAACAGGTCTGCCAGAAAATAGGCAGACGCGGGAATCAGGATTCCGAAAGCAGTTCCCCAGGCTTTGTCACCCGTCTGAAAATTACGGTAACAGCCGCGGATACTGCAGATCAATATAAGTCCCCAGATAAAAATAAGGGAAGTTGTAGTACTCTCTCCGCCAGGAAACATAAACGACACCTTCTTTTTCAACGATACCGTTGCATTAACGCTTTTCAACAAAAACCTGCTATTCAGAAAACGTTACACAGGTTTCTTTATACAAAATTACCCACGGTATAGTATCCGTGGGTAACAATTATTCAGAATGGTGCCTCAGCACAGAATCGAACTGTGGACACAGGGATTTTCAGTCCCTTGCTCTACCAACTGAGCTACCGAGGCATAGTGGCGACCCGGACGAGACTCGAACTCGTGACCTCCGCCGTGACAGGGCGGCATTCTAACCAACTGAACCACCGGGCCACACATAAAAAAATGGTGGGCGCTAACGGGATCGAACCGCTGACATTCTGCTTGTAAGGCAGACGCTCTCCCAGCTGAGCTAAGCGCCCACATGGTGATCGACCGGGGGCTCGAACCCCGGACCCACTGATTAAGAGTCAGTTGCTCTGCCAGCTGAGCTAGTCGACCACTTGACGTGTTACTGGAATATTATAGAACAAAGGAAAGGGATTGTCAAGAAAAAGTTGATAAATCTCGAAGAAATTCAAACAATATTTCTCTTTCCCTTGCCAAGCAACATCTTAATCCGACGAGAAGAACGACTCGAATAGCTTGTCATTAATCCGCAATTTCCAGTTTTTCCAGATTTCTGTACATGAAATCCAAACGGTCAAATCCAAAATCCAGATAATGCTGGATGCTGTCCGTCGTTGTATTTTCCGGCCAGAATACTATGATCAGATTCTTCCCTTCCACATTATAATTATAGCTGTCCGCTGTATGATGGCGGTTCAGCAGACCGTTAAACTGCTGCAATACTGCCACGCATTTACGCGGGTGATATTTACTTAAATCCGCACCGACTACCTTTACCATCATAAAACGTCCGGGGGGAACTGCAATCACTCCCATATAATCTATGCCAGCCGCTTCGGAATGATGTTTGATAATATATACGTCGTTACCCGTAGCGGAATCAACCATAACCTCATACGGAACATTTTTTTCATCCAGCCATGCCCGCACATCTTCAATCGTTATCATCAGTCCTCATCCTCCTTCATTAATCGCGGAGTAATATTACTATATTATTATAATATATTATCCCTTTACGAACAAGCGCTCTTCCGTTTTCATTCATAAGTTTTTTCAGAATTGAAAATTAGAAATGCACCCGTTGTTTCACGTGAAACAATTTCTGTTTTTAACCTTTTCAAAATTCACAATTCAATTTATAATTTACAAGATAAGACTCTGAACAAATCAAACACGTCAAAGGAAAACAGAAGGATATGAATTCGAATACCAAAGAAACAAAACATACTGCTCCGGAAAAACATGTGCGAAGAAAACACTATGCCGGACGTTATCCAAAAAATTTTGAAGAAAAATATAAAGAACTGAATCCGGAAAAATACCAGGATATTGCAACCCATGTAAAAGCAAAAGGGAGCACTCCGGCAGGCACCCATATTCCCATCATGGTCAGGGAAATCCTTGACTTCCTGCAAATCAAACCGGGTCAGACCGGTTTTGACGCAACACTGGGATACGGAGGCCACACCCGCGCCATGCTGGAACAGTTACAAGGCAAAGGACATCTGCATGCAACAGATGTAGACCCCATTGAGTCTGGGAAAACACAGAAACGGTTGCTGGACGCAGGGTATGGCGACGATATTTTAACCATACATCATATGAATTTTGCAGGTATCGATAAAATCGCTGCCGAATCAGGTCCTTTCGATTTTATCCTGGCAGATTTGGGCATTTCCTCCATGCAGCTGGATAATCCGGCACGTGGTTTTTCTTACAAAACAGACGGCCCTCTTGACCTGCGCATGAATCCGCAGCGTGGCATCTCTGCCGCAAAACTGCTGCGAAAGCTTTCCGCGGAAGAGCTGGAAGGAATGCTTATGGAAAACGCAGATGAACCTTATGCAGAAGAAATCGCGCGAACCATTTCCTCTGACATACAAAACGGTATTCCCATTAATACAACAAAAGAGCTGTATCGGGAAATAGAAAAAGCACTCTCCCATCTTCCGGGAAATGAACGAAGGCAAAGCGTAAAGAAAAGCTGCGCCCGTGTCTTTCAGGCACTGCGGATTGATGTAAACGCAGAAATGGAATCCCTGTATGCCTTTCTTGAAAAACTCCCCTGCGCACTGGCACCGGGCGGGCGGGTTGCCATCCTGACCTTCCATTCCGGAGAAGACCGGCTGGTTAAAAAAGCTTTCAAGCAGTATGTTAAAGAAGGTCTGTTCAGCGACGCCGCCAGAGACGTAATCCGCCCATCGGCAGAAGAATGTGTTGCCAACCCCAGATCCAAATCCACAAAGCTGCGCTGGGCAATACGGTCTGAAAGCGAATAGTTCAGCCATCTTATCTTCGCGGTTTAAAAGCTGTAACGCTTTTTACATTTTACTTGTTTATCAACGCGTAATCCCATGTCATCTTCTGCCATCTGATTGACAATCACCTATTATAGGCATAAAATTATATAGATACATTCGTTGGAATAAACGAAGAAAACTCCATATTTTTTTGAAAGAAAAGAGGTTATCCTATGCGAAGCGATTTAGTTAAAAAAGGTTCCACCCGTGCTGCACACCGTTCTCTGTTTTATGCACTCGGATTCAGCGACGAAGACTTGAAAAAGCCGCTGATTGCAGTTGTTAATTCCCAGACTGATATCATTGCCGGTCATGCCCATCTGGACGACCAGGCCAAAATGGTAAAATACGGCATCCTCGCAGCTGGCGGCGTTCCCATTGAAGTTCCTGCCATCGGCCTTTGCGACGGTATCGCCATGGGCCATGAAGGGATGAAATACCCGCTGGCAAGCCGCGAACTGATCGCCGACAGCATTGAAGCGCAGATTAACGGCCACGCCTTTGACGGCATGGTACTGATCCCCAACTGCGATAAAATTGTACCCGGCATGCTGATGGCTGCGCTGCGCCTGAATATCCCTGCTGTATTCTGCAGCGGCGGCCCCATGCTCCCCGGTCGTTACGAGGGTAAAGACATTTCTATTTCCACCACGTTTGAAGCGGCCGGCCGTTTTGAAGCCGGCAAAATCGATAAAGCAGAACTGTCCCGCATCGAACGCTGCTCCTGCCCCGGCTGCGGCAGCTGCGCCGGTCTGTTCACCGCAAATACCATGAACTGCCTCACCGAAGTGTTAGGCATGGGCCTGCCCGGCAACGGGACCATTCCTGCAGCCTTCCAAGGTGACCGTGCCCGTCTGGCCAAAAAAGCGGGCGAAACCGTTGTCCGCCTGGTTAAAGAACAGCTCCTGCCACGGGATATCATGACTATGAACGCCTTTAAGAATGCCATCACGGTGGACATGGCCATCGGCGGCAGCTCCAACACAGCGTTGCACTTACCGGCTATCGCCCACGAAGCCGGACTCAAACTGCCCTTATCCCTGTTTGACAAAATCTCCAAGAAGACTCCGTACCTGACCAAACTGAGCCCCGGAGGTTTCCATCATATGATTGACCTGAACGAAGCCGGCGGCATTTCTGCTGTCATGAATGAACTGAGCAAACTGGGACTCATTAACAAGAGCTGCAAGACCGTCACCGGCAAGACCATCGGTGCTTTGATCAAAAACGCGGTCATTACGCGTCCGGATGTAATCCGCACCGTAGAAGACCCCTACCGCAAGACCGGCGGCATCGCCGTACTGACCGGCAACATCGCGCCCATGTGCTCTGTTGTAAAAGAGAGTGCCGTAGCGGAAGAGATGCTGGTACATTCCGGTCCGGCCCGGGTATTTAACTCGGAAGACGAAGCTATCAAAGCCATTTGCGCCAAAAAGATTAACAAGGGCGATGTAGTCGTTATCCGTTATGAAGGACCCAAAGGCGGCCCGGGCATGCGGGAGATGCTGAATCCCACCTCCGTACTGGCCGGCATGGGACTGGATAAAGACGTTGCCCTTCTCACCGACGGTCGCTTCTCCGGTGCAACGCGCGGCGCCTGCATCGGCCATATCTCTCCGGAAGCCCGTGAAGGCGGCAACATTGCGTTAATCGAAGAAGGCGACATCATCGAGATCAACATCCCGAAACGTTCACTAAACGTTAAGGTTTCCGACAAAGAACTGGAAAAACGCCGGGCAAAATGGAAATGCCCGCCGCCCAAAGTAAAGACTGGTTACCTGGCCCGTTATGCAGCGCTGGTATCCTCCGCCGCAGAAGGCGCCATTGTCCGTGTGCCCGGTGAAGAGTAATTATTGAAAGCAAAACAGAATCATAATCAGGTGTGTTTCTGTTGAATAATCTTTACTTTCGTTTTAAACGCGGAACCGGTTTTTAAAAGTACTCTTGTGAATAATTACAAAACAAAACTGTACAAGGCAATGGAATTTCCACTTGCTTTGTACAGCTTTTATTTTGCTTTATATTTCTTTGCGTTTATATTTCTTTTGAAACAACAGAATGGATTCGAATTATGTTTACATTCTTTCCTTTTCACGTATTGGAACAATCGTCATTGTGTTTTCCATTACGCAAGAGGCATCGTACTACCATACCTGCTTACCTGACTTTACGCAACCGATATGCCCTGCGGTATTTTTCCGAAACGGCTCCTGCCGCAGCCACCACCAGTATCAGGCCCCAAAGCAGCGCGCCTGCCTGTTTCCATTCGTAGTGATTCATAGCCAGAACCAAAGGAGTACCGATGCCGCCCGCACCAACCAGGCCCAATACGGCAACTTCCCGCAGGTTGATGTCCATGCGGTAGATAACGGCGGACAAATAGTGCGGCAGTATCTGGGGAACCACAGCCCAACGCACAGCCGCCAGAAGATTAACACCTGAAGCACGTAACGCATAGTACGGTTTCAAGTCAATGCTGTCAATGGCAATCAGGAAGCGTTTGGCCAAAAGACCGATGCTGCACAGAGCCATGGTCAGCACGCCGGCAAACGGCCCAGGTCCGGTCACCCGGATCCACAGCAACCCGTAAACAAGGACCGGCACCGAACGGAACACAAGCAACAGCAGACGAACCAACAGTGCTGCAAAACCAAAAAAGCGGAAACAGGAAAAAACAGATAACAGAAGGGCGAATAAAGTTCCTCCGAGAGTTCCCAAAAAAGCAATGCACAGGCTTTCAAATAACAAGGCTGGCACCGCATCCGGGTCCGGAGAAAACATCATTGTAATATCCGGATTTACAACGCCTTCAACAATAGATTCCAGCGCGGTTTTGTTCACATCTGATATGGCCGGAAATCCGTTTAAAAAAGAGAAAATGATGAAAAAAGCGCACAGAATCACGGGGACATACCCTTTTTTGTGTTTTGTTTCCGATTCTACCAGACGAACGCGCAGGAACCCGCTTAAACTCTCCGTTGCCAACACTACCAGATATAACACGCAAAGAATCATGCCCACTTTGGAGTACTCCCGCCAGGCCAGCTTCTCATTTAGCAAAAGACCTATGCCTCCCGCCCCCACAAAACCCAACACCGCAGCGTTACGCACATTGGATTCCAACAGATACAGCAGGTTGGCAAGATAACCCGGGAGTATCTGCTTCCACACAGAGACCCACCAGGCTTTGAGGCGCCCCGCTCCCGCATATTCCAGCACACGGGCCGCATGCAGGTCTGCGTTCTCGCTGTCTTCGTATCCCAACCGGGAAAGCACTGCCCCGGTGGACAGGGTAACCGCTATGATGCCGGACCACATGCCAAGACCGAACACAAACGTACAGAGCAAGGCCAGAATCAGCACGGGAATGCATCGAAACACGTGTACTGCCGTCTTAAGGGCAATCCGCACAGCTTTCCACTGATTCACATACCCGTTGCACAGTACTGTCCCCGCTGCTCCGATGATTCCGCCAAAAACGGTTCCCAGAAGGGAAATATACACTGTGTCCCGCAGCGGAACCAGAATCACATCCAGAAAGGAAGTATCCGGAGGGAACATCCTGCCGACAGTGTCAATAAAGTAATGTCCCCGCTCCCATAACAGGGGCAGGGAAAACTCTGTCTGCCATAAGGAAATTAGCAGACAAAGCACAACTATTACACTGCGGACAAGATATGACCGTTTCATTTCTTTCCCTCTTATACAACAACAATTTCAGTAAAAACTTTTTGTTGATAGACATACTCTGCCACTTATCTCAGCCGTCTTCGCACAATTGCAATGAAATCCTTGCAGACAGCACACAGGCTCCGCCGTTTCATTGCGCGCCTCCGTAAACATCCGCAAAGGAGGCTTCATCCCAGGCGGACACAGAGGCGTCTTTTACCACAACGCCCTGCTTTAAGCCGATGATCCGTTCCGCATATTGCACAGCCTGCGCTGTATTGTGGCTGTTCATAACTACCGTCAGCCTATTCTCCTGCTGGAGGGTTTTAAGTAATGAAAGAACCTGTTCCGCGGCCACCGGATCCAACGACGCCACCGGTTCATCGGCCAGAATGATGCGGGCCTGCTGCAGCAGCGCCCGGGCGATGGCAACCCGCTGTTTCTCGCCTCCGCTTAAGGTCGAAACCAATGCATCCGCTTTCTCAGCCAGCCCGACTTTGGCCAGGGCCGCTTTCGCATTTTCCCGGTCCTGTTCCGAAAAGCAACCCGTCATGACGCGCCATAACGGATTCCGGAACAGCGCCCCGTGCAGCACGTTTTCCAACGCCGTCGACTGGGGAACCAGACAGAAATCCTGATAGATTACCGCAATCTTTTGCTGTATCTGCCGCAGTTTTTTTCCGCTGCAGTGTGACAGGCATTCCCCGTCTACCCAGACAGTGCCCTGCTGCGGTGTCACCATCCCGTTGAACAGCTTCAGCAGAGTCGTCTTCCCTGCCCCGCTGCGCCCGATTACGGCCACAAACTCCCCTTCTGCAATCTGCAGGGAAACCTGCTGCAAAACCGGTTCGTCCTTATAAAATTGATGAGTTATGTTTTTTAACTCCAGCATCGCGAACCACCTTAACGTAATATCTCAGGTACCAATCATCCATTCACTAATCCGTTCGTGCCGCTTTTCCGGCAAACCTCCAAGGACCTGCCAACATACCGCATAATGCAACGGCATCGCATCACAAGTTGTTTACTTCCCTTTCAGTTCCCGCTGTACCCGGCGTTCGTCTTCATAATTATTCGCATCGGCCCAGTCGTAGCCTTTGTGACCCAGAATCTTCAGCGCATCCAGCCCCTCTTTGGTCTTTCCGATTTCAATCAACGCTTCTCCGAAAGCCTTCCGGAACTTCTGGTCCTGCATGATTTTGGACGTTTTGCTCACACAGACCGTATCGTTATAAATCTTATCCGTCACGCCGATGATGCCCGTCTGTTTCCAGATCGTATCCGCGCCCCCCAGCTTTGTCTGCCAGTTCTTTTCATTGCGGATCCGTATGTGGGAAAAGGCCACCGCGATGTCCGCCTGCCCGGAAGCCAGCCGCGCCATGGATGTGGTATAAGACTCTGCCTGCACCACATGGGCCAGGTCAGCAATCGTTTTCCCGTATTCCTTTTTCAAAAATAAGGAAGGATACAGGTAGCCCGAAGCGGAAGCGGGGCTCATCACTGTCCAGGTCAGCCCGTTCAGCTCCTCCCAGGAAGGCTTTTCCCCCTTCTTCACTTTCTCCAGCAAGGCTTTTCCCTTGGCGGACGGCCCCGTCACCAGAACAGAGCGGTAATGTTGGACAAGCTTGTCGTTAAACTTTTCCGGCTCCCCTTCGTTCCAGATTTTTACGTCTGTTGTATCCTTACTGATCCCCTGCCGCAACGCCGTGAGCAGTACATCGATTTCCTTGTCGAACAACACATAGGTCGCGCCGGAAACAAAACCCGCATCCGCGCTGCCCGCACTTAAGGCTTCCCCGACCGCGCTGTAGGACGTGCCCACGCTGACGGACACCTTGCCGACCGCAAAGCCTTTTTCTTTCAGCTTCCCCTGCAACATTGTACTTAACGGACCTACAGCTGTTTTGACCGTCTCTGCATCCTGATAAGGAGAAACGGCAATCTTCAGTTCCTTAATCTCATTACTCCCGGTACTGCTTTTCTTTTCGCTTCCACAGCCAGCCAGCAAACCCACGAAAAGGCAAAGAAACATGATAAAAGCAACTATCTTTTTCATTTTAATCCCCCATTCTTTCGCTATAAGATATTGAATACTGCAACCATGCCTCTCAATTCCAAAAAGATACAAAAAATAATAAAAGCGCGACTGCATATCGCGCCTTGCATGCCAAAACCAAAATGCGTTTCAGGAACGATATGCATGAAATGGAACTATCTTCACTCATACAAACCGGCGGTCGATGATCTCTGGCATCCTCTCAGCCCGGCACACGGGCTCCCTCGCATTTCGGCTTCAGAAAATATTTTTATTTTCATACAGGACCAGGGCGCTCCCCCAAGTCCCAACCGTTCTATTTATTGAAAAAACTTCCTGACGTTTTCTTTAACTGTCTGTAGCTGTTTCACGTGAAACACCAATTCCTTTATATAGGAATTTTAGCATATTAACCTTTGTTTGTATAGCCAATGTAATCTGTTAAAATTAAATCTGGTTAGCATCATGAACAGGCTTTTCCCTGCCCGTCGATTCGTGTCAACGGTTGCCTTCTTCTGCTTCTTTGCCTTCTTCTGCTTCTTTGCCTTCTTCTGCTTCTTTGCCTTCTTCTGCTTCTTTGCCTTCTTCTGCTTCTTTGCCTTCTTCCGCTTCTTTGCCTTCTTCTGCTTCTTTGCCTTCTTCTGCTTCTTTGCCTTCTTCCGCTTCTTTGCTTTCTTCCGCTTCTTTGCTTTCTTCTGCTTCTTTGCTTTCTTCCACTTCCACCACTTCAACATTACCGCCTGCTTCAGCAGGCTAGGAGCAATAACCTTTCATAGCAAAAAAAGAATTCTGAAATAATACCAAACCTATAATTGTTAAAAGCAATACTTTTCTTTTCAAGATTTCACCTCATTTCATGGAATAAGGACTTTTTTCATAAAAAAACGCCCGGGCACATGTCGTGCCTGAGCGTTTCCTATAATATTATTTCAGCACGCCGATTTCCTTATAGTATTTTTCAGCGCCGGGATGCAGAGGAATCTTGGCAATATCTTTTACTGCTTCAGTCGGTTTCAGGCCTTTCAGGTTTTTCTGAGCCTGGCCCAATTCATCAATATGTTCCCAGAAAGATTTGGTCATCTGGTAAACGGTTTCGTCTTTCAGATCGTGACGGCAGAACATAACCATTTTAATCGCGGAAGTGTTAACGGCTTCTTTTTGGTTCGGATAGGTGCCTGCGGGGATAGTGTATTTAACATACCAGGGATATTTTTCCTGCAGTTTCTTAATAATATCATCGCTGATGTTCACCAGACGGCAGTTCGAGCTCAGCGCCTGGGAAACAGCAGAAGCCGGGGTGCCGGACATAATCCATGCGCCGTCAATCGTGCCGTTCTGCAGCATATCGGCTGCGCCGCCGAAGGCGATGTATTCCGCTTTGATTTCATCCGGGAATTTGATGCCGGCTGCAGTGAAATGAGTCTGGCATTCGTTGTAAACGGAAGAACCGGCAGAAGCAACCGCAAAATGTTTGCCTTTCACATCTTCCAGTTTGGTGATACCGGATTTGTTGGTCACAACCACCTGGTTGGGATTCAGGTACAGACCGGCAATGGCTTTCAGGTCTTTATAAGCGTGGCCTTTAAAGCTGTCCGTGCCGTTCATGCACTGATATGCATTGCTGCTGATTGCGATGGAAACCTGGGCTTCCCCATCGGAAACCATGTTCAGGTTGGCAATACCACCGGCAGATGCCTGGCTGGCTGCACTAACAGAAGGAACGGTTTTGTTCCAGTTATTGGTAATGGCAGCACCTACTGCATACAGGGCGCCGGACGCAGAAGCCGTCGGGAAATTAATCTTAATTTTATCCGTAGCTGCCGCAGGAGCTTTCTTCGGTGCTTCCGCCTTTTTGTCACCGCCGCCGCAGCCAGTTAATGCCCCTACCATTAACATGGTGGCCAAAGATGCGCTTACTATGCGTTTCAAGGATTTTTTCATATTTCTTCTCCTCCTAAAAAAATTAACATGTTCAGGTAATGCTACATGAATTATTATATATCTTTTCCCGGAAAAATAACAGTGTTTCCTTAAGAAAATGATTACGTCAGGAAAAGACTTCGCAAAACCGTCCGCATTTGCTGTTTTATGGACTCATTTGCCTACGGCTTCGAAACTCGGGGCTTCGCCCCTCAAACAATCTCGCCGTTACGGCAAATTTCATCTCATAAAACTACGCAAATACTCCCGATGTTTTGCTTCAGTACTTTTCCCTGCGTAAAACCATATGCTCAACAAACTAATATTTTTACTCTTTCTTCCCTCTTATAAACTGCAATGCTCCGATTACCGCCAGGCAAATCAGGCCTGCAAAATCGGTAAACATCCCCGGATAAAGCATAGCCGGCGCCGCGGCCACCAGAATAATCCGTTCCAGCACATTACATTTCTGCACCAGCCAGCCTTCCAGTCCGGCCACCAGGGCAATGGTTCCCACACTGGCAGTGAACACAGTCCATAAGGTTGTCGTCAGCGCTGCGTTTGGATCTACCCCAATCAAAAGCACCGGGTTATCCAGGAAAAAGAAAGGAATGATAAAACCGATCAGCCCTAACCGCACAGCCCACAGCCCCGTCTTCGTCTGGTCGGAGCCTGCGATACCGGAAGCAACATAGGCGCTCATGGCAACCGGCGGGGTGATGTTGGACAGACAGGCGTAGATGAGACAGAACAAATGAGAAGTAATCGCCAGCACGCCGGCCTTGATCAGCACCGGAACCGCCACCGCCTGCACAATTACATAAGCGGCCACGCCGGGCACGCCCATTCCCAGAATCGTGGACATGATCATGACCAGAAGGCCCGTCACATAAATATTGTCGTTGTTAATTACATTCAGGATCAGGTAACCCATGTTGAGACCCATGCTGGTGAGGGTCACCGTGCCGATGATGACACCGATGATGACGCAGCAGACGCCAACGGAGATGGCGCCCTTGGCCCCTTCCACCGTGGCTTCGATAATCTTGCTCCAGGTCATGCGGGTCTCTTTCCGGATCCAGCTGGCCCCGATGGTAGCAAAGATAGCAATGACCGCAGCATACAAAGGCGTGTAACCCGCAAACATGAGGGCAATCAATACAACCAGGGGGATCACCAGATGTCCCTGCTCCCGGATTACTTTCATCGCATCGGGAATGTTTTCCTTTGACAGACCCGAAAGCCCCAGCCGTTTTGCTTCAAAGTGTACAGACATCAACAGCCCCAGATAATACAGGAAAGCCGGCATGATCGCCGCCAGCATGACCTTCGTATAACTCAGGTTCAAAAATTCCGCCATAACAAAGCCGACCGCGCCCATAATAGGAGGACAGAACTGTCCACCGGTAGAAGCTACCGCTTCCACCGCCCCGGCAAATTCCTTCCGGTACCCGGTCCGCTTCATCAGAGGAATGGTTATGGTTCCCGTCGTCGCCACGTTGGCAATGGCGGAACCGTTGATCATACCCATGAGGGCAGAGGCTACTACCGCCACCTTCGCCGGACCGCCGGGAGTCTGGCCTACTAATGTGAGGGAAAAATCGTTAATGAATTTGGAAAAGCCGCTGTGTTTTAGGAACGCTCCAAACACAACAAAGAGGAAAATGTACGTAGCTGACACACCGATACCGGTGCCCAGCACACCCTGGGTCCCCCAGAACTGAGTAATCAGCACCCGCTTCAGGGTAAAGCCGTTATGTCCCAGCAGCCCCGGCAGAAATGCGCCGAACCAGTTGTACCCCAAAAAAATCAGTGCCAGCAGCGCCAGATTGCCGGACGCCCTTCGGGCCGCCTCAAACACCACCAGCAGCGCCACCGCCGCAATGCCTACCTCAAAAGAATCCACCCGTCCCCCCGTCTGGGCAATGCGGGTGAAATTCATAATCAGGTAACCGAAAGAACCGGCGCCCAGTAAAATCAGAAGCATATCCCAAACCGGCGGCAAATTCCGCACACGCTTTTCTTTTTTGTATGTAGGAAACAACAAAAATGTGAACAGCAGCAAAAAGATACAGTGAAATGCCCGCAGGTTAATGGCACTGATTGCGCCCAGCGTTGTAAAATACAGCTGGAATACCGTCCAGACGCAGAGCAGTACGACCAATATTTTACTCATAGGACCGATATAGGTCCGCATACGGGAGTCCGCTTCCTTTTCTTCCAGTAATTCCTGTGCCTTTTTGTCTAGCTCTTTCTGCAGCTGCGCTTCACTCGTTACGGTATCAGGATTTACGGCAGCTTTCTCTTTCCCCTGCATAAAACACAATCCCCTCTTCCACACACCGGCCGGTTGACGGAAAGCCGTTCATCTGAAAACTTCCCGGTTAAACCCGCATCAGTTAAACACGCCAAAAGCCTGTAAGAATAATACAAACAGCAGTACCGGCGTAACATATTTGACCATGACCCGGTACATGCCTTTACGCCCAAATGTATATTTCCCCTGCTCGATTTCTTCAATGATCCAGTCCGCTCCTACAACCCAGCCGATCAGCAGGCATTCGCCAATGGCCACCAGCGGCATGAACACAATATTACTGATATAATCCATCAGATCCAGGATCTGGGCCACCGCGCCGTTGGGCAGCGGCAGTTCGAAATAGGCCACATTATAGCCCAGACATACGATGATACCGCCGATCAGAGCATACAGACCAATCAGCAGTGTAGCCTTGGAGCGCTCCCAGTGGAACCGGTCCATAAAGCTCGCTACGATAGCTTCCTGTACCGACATGGCGGAAGTCAGCGCCGCAAAGGTTACCATGACGAAGAAAACAATTCCCACAACCGTCCCGGCAGAGCCCATGGCAGCAAACACCTTAGGCAGGGAGATAAACATCAGCGACGGACCCGCGGACATACCTTCCTTACCCATAAAAGTGTAGACAGCCGGAATAATCATGACACCGGCCAGAAACGCA
This sequence comes from uncultured Succiniclasticum sp., assembly GCF_902793885.1. Classification (NCBI taxonomy): domain Bacteria; kingdom Bacillati; phylum Bacillota; class Negativicutes; order Acidaminococcales; family Acidaminococcaceae; genus Succiniclasticum; species uncultured Succiniclasticum sp. The sequence goes on along the minus strand of NZ_CADBFF010000039.1, from coordinate 7,341 downwards.
GCCAGGGTGTCAAACAGTTCAATGTGATTGATAGACTGGCTCAGGTCCACATCTTTTTTTGCGTAGGAGCCGTAAGCAACCATAATGCCCATCGCAACCGAAATAGAATAAAACAGCTGTCCCATGGCATCCATCAGTACATTCAGAAATTTGCTGAAGGTAACACCTTCCAGATTGGGAACTGTGTATATCAGAAACCCTTCCCACCCCGTGCGCGTCACGCCGGACGCATCCGTATAGCTTAACGTGAGAGAGTACAGCGATACCCCGATGATCATAAGGAAAAAAACCGGCATCAATATTTTGGAATACTTTTCAATCCCCTGTTCCACGCCAAGATAAATAATAAATACAACCGCCGCCATAAAAATCGCAAACCAGAAAATCGGCTCCCAGGTACTGGTGATAAAGCCGGTAAAATATTTATCCCCCGCAGCTGCCAGACCGGCGCCGCTGACAAATGCCGCCAGATACTTTAACACCCAGCCGCCGATGACACAATAGTACGGCAAAATCAAAACCGGCACCATACAGGCCAGCACACCGATGACAGAGCCCCGCTTATCCATCAGGGTATACGCCGTTAACGGACCCTGCCGGGTCTTACGCCCGATTGCAATTTCCGAAGACAGCAGCGTATAACCAAAGGTTGCAACCAGCAACAGGTAACAAACCAAAAACAAACCGCCGCCGTCGCGGGCCGCCAGAAACGGAAACCGCCAGATATTTCCCAGGCCAATGGCACTGGCCGCCGAAGCCAGAACAAAACCAAGCGTTCCCGTAAAATTATTTCTTTCCTTTTCCTGATTCAAATGAATGTCCCCCAAGTCTCTAAAATGAATTTTGTGCCAATGTTTTCACGAGTATGTCACAATAATAATGTTCATTATAATATGAAATTCGCTTTAAAGCAACTTATAATTACATAGAAAACGCCATTTCAGCAAGGTTTTGTATAGAAAATTCTCCGTTGCCGGCCAAACTAAAAAACGCTTTCAGACGTTACCATAAACGCAAGCCTGAAAGCGTAACTATCATACGTGAAAACTGCGTGTCATTTCAAATACTTTTCATTGAACAGCTTTTCGTTCCCCTTAAAGGGAATGAAGGCCTCAACCGGTCCCATTACGGCTGGCCCCAGAGTATCCGGCGGGAAGATCATGGTAATTCCTTCAGTACCCCAGGTCCATCTCAGAGGCGGTTCTCCGGCATAATCCCTTTGGAACAGGTCGTCCACAACGGTCTTGTAGTTATCGTAATAAAACAGCTGCCGCTCCTTTTTAACCTTTTCCAGGGCCGGCTTCACATACTTATCCCGGAACTCGTTCCGTTTGCCGGGAGCCAGCGCGTCGTCCATCGTTATGAAATTGCCGGTCACCGGGTCAAGGTTGTAGGTAAAGATATCGGTGTTCGGATGAGCCCCGCCCCTGCTTTGATAATACTCTACGTAGAGGCTCAGAATGTTCCGGTCCAGATATCTCTGCCAGATTCTTTCTTCCAGCAGGAAATACATATAATCTTCCGGGCGGTGCATTTTCAGTTCCACCGCATCCTTGTAATCTTCCTTTGCTTCGTCTGTCATACGGTAACTCCACTCCTGGTTATGCACCTGCTCCAGCTTTTTTGCCAGGGCCGGAAATTCGTCCGCATTCTCCACGACCAGGCGGGTGTAATCGGTGACGATACAGACCTGTCCCTGCGGTGTCCGATACTCCTTTTTCTGCTGTTCCATTTTTATGGAAGGAAGTACTCCCGCCGCCGGCGATTCCGCAAAACAGGGTAACGCAGCACTTAGCATCAGGAACGTAGTAATAAGAGTGATGATTATTTTTTTCAAGATACAGCACCTCCTAAGATAACATAATAACAGAATCGCTGTTCCAAAAATCCGGGTTCCTTATAGCGCTTCCGGTAATTCTCTCAAAAGCAATCACACAATAACCGCTGATAATTTATTATAGCTATTTTAACACAGATATCTTATAATATAAATACGATCTATCCGCAAATTTCTTTGTCCAAAAAATTAAGGAGACGCTGCTCCATCCGGCTTTTTTTACTGAAAACCGACAGCCCATGGAATCAGTATTTCCCGCACAAGACAACGATCCCAGAGAAAGGAGAGAAACCGTCCTATGAAACGACTGCTGACCTTCTGCCTGGCAATCCTTTTCTGCCTGTCCTTTTCCGGATGTTATCTGGATGACTTCACTTCCTCCGAACAGGACAAACAGTACGACAGCGCAATAAAAATCTTTAAAGAATACCTTGCCAAAACGGATCCCAACGCAAAAATCAAAGAGGTTTCCAGCGTGAAGTATCTGGGTGAGAACCACCAGCTGCAACTGACGGAATTTGTAAGCGGCGAATACCAGTCCGGCAGCAAAAAGCTGAAGTTTGCCGTCAACACAAAAACCGGAGACATCTATACCTCAGAACGGGCTGATTTATACGCGGAAAAAACAGCCGCCCTGGTCAACGACATGCTGGGACTGCAATGGACCGCGGTAAAACCGGAGGTTCACATCTCGTCCCGGGTGGATATGCACGGCAAAAAGCCGCCAATCGGGGGCAGCAACGAAGACAGCGAACTTCAAGGCGTACTGCCCGTTACCATCAAAGACATGGACGTCTTTGCCAAAGACTCTCTTAAAAACAAAAATTACTCCGTAAACCTGCACTTCATCTATACCGGAGCCCCGTTACGTCCCCGTGCGGTGATGGAGACGGCGGCGGAACAATTCGGCAGTCGCCTACGCCTGGACCTGCAACGTTTCCCGGACTCCCTGCAAAAAGACGTGGAAGCGGCCAGCCGCGCTGCCTGGGGCGAGAACCCCCGGTGGCCGGTGAATGGGCACGACTCCCTGGCCGTTGAATCCCTGACAATCCACGGAAGCGACAAACTTGAACACAAACAGTGGCAGGACTATAAAGACAAAGCGCCCTTTACCATCCACTACCCTGCCCGCACCCTTGTGCGGGAAAAACAGAAAGACAGTTCCTATAAAGAACAGGAAAGCCGTTTCGACATAACCCGCGACATGCAGATTAAACAAAACGGAAATGCGTTTGAATTTGTCACAACCAACAACCGCAAAGTTAAATTCTTTGTCTTTATGGACAGCCTGGCCCCGGCCGATAACGTAACCGCCATCGCAGCACGCAACCGAAAATTCCACGACGCCGCCTACAACGAATACGGGTGGCATCCCGTACTGGAGCGCTGGTGTGTCGGACAAAAAATACACAAAACAAACAGTCCCAACCAGATATACGCTATGCAAGAAGACGACCTGATCATCATCGGCAACGAAGGCCTGAATAAAATGAAACCAAAACAGAAAGAACCGGAGAAAAAATAACAGTGCAACCCTTTTCGGCAATTATTGAAAGATTTTCAAAACATTTCACAAGCCGGAGTCAAAAACATAAATTTGACAAATTATAAGTTTATAATAGTTGTAATTGGGAAATAGGAAAAGCAGCAGCGTCATGAAAGGCATGCCCTAATGACAGCGTAATCTGCTTCCGTTTTATCTGAATTTTATTAATCAGCCAGTTACTGCACGGGAGGAATTAATCATGAAAAAAATAGCCATCATGTGTGCTGTTCTTCTGTCCATCGCCTGTTTCATGACAGCGTTTGCTGCTTCTTCTTCGAAAACGCCCCCAGTCAAGGGAGGCATTCCTGAAGGTACCAAGATTTATGCCGCTGAAACCACGGAAATCGAAGTACCTTCCGAACAGAAGAAAAAGGCTGAAAAGGCCACTTCCATGGACCTGGTGCTGATTTTGGACAAATCCGGTTCCATGTACGGCCTGGAAAAAGACACCATCGGCGGCTTCAACTCCATGCTGGACAAACAACGGGAAAGCAATCTGCCGGTGAAGGTTACCGCAGTCATGTTTAACAACGCGGTTTCCACCATTTACGAACGCACCGACCTGAACAAGGTGAAAAACATCACAGAAAAAGAATATACCCCCCAGGGCACCACAGCCCTGCTGGACGCCGTAGGCAACACACTGTCCCAGCTGAAGACCCTGCCCGACATCGATGCCAAAGGCAACAAAGTGCTGGTGGTCATCACCACGGACGGCAAGGAAAACGCCTCCAAAGAATGGACCTACGCTAAAGTAAAAGCGCTGATTTCCGAACTGCAGAAAAAGAATTTTGAATTTGTCTTCTTAGGCGCCAACATTGACGCAGCCGCAGCTGCGCAGAACATCGGCATCAAAAAAGAAAATGCCGTAAAATACAAAAATACCAAAACCGGCGTAAAGGCCAACTTCCGGGCCGTAAATGCCATGGTAGACGATTACGCAGCCGGCGAAATGAAAGCCGCAAGATGGAAGAAAGAAGTGGAAGAAGATAAATAAAATATTGAAAAACGTGCTATTTCCCGGGAAATAGTTAATCCGCCAAAGTGTCTTTACAAACTCTTTGGCGGATTTTTGTTTGCAGGAAAACGATTCCTTTCCCACTCTTTTGTATCTTAATCAGGCGACAGTTCAGTTTATTGATAATCAAACTTCCCGTCGTTCTTTTCTTCCAGCGCCTTAATCGCATGATAGGTGTATTCCGCAAAAGGAACCTCCAGCCCTTTTGCGGCCGCTTTTTCCATCAGTACTTTGCAGAACATGTCGATTTCCGTATGACGTTTGGCTTCCAGATCCTGCAATGTGGAGAAGCGCGCCCTTTCCAGCCAGCGGGGACGGGTATTTTCCAGCGGGCCGTAGGAAATGCCGCAGGCTGCCGCCACCTTGCGGGCCTCCGCTTCCAGCCGATCCCGGATAAAGCCCACGTGTTCACTGTCAAAGTAGGAAGCGTATCCCGTGCCCAGCACCGCCTGGGGCAAATTATAGGCAATATTTAAGGTAAATTTCAGCCATTGTTCCGAAATAATGTCTTCACAGAAATGGTAACGAAGCGGCGTTTTGGCAAGCAGCTCACGGATGGCCAGCAGCCGTTCCGACTCTTCCCGGGAATCCTTTTCTCCCACAAACAGACCCGGCGTTTTCTCTGCATTAAACGTTACACTGTTACCCTTCCGTTCCGAGTTAATACGCATCAGGCTGTAGGCTATCCGTGCCGGATCAATTACCGTCCCGATCATCTCTTCACTGTCAATGCCGTTCAGCAGGCTGAGCACTGTGGTGTGGGGCGCCACCACCGTACGAATGTCTTCCAAGGCATCGTGCAATCCGTTATACTTTGTGGACACCAGCAACAGGTCTACGCCCTTTGCCTCCTCCGGTGTTTTTACTTTCGGTTTATAAATATTGTCATTGATGCAGAGCCCTTCCTTTTCCAGCCGTTCTTTCCGCTCCCCTTTGGCAATCAGGCAAAAATCGATATCCGGCGCAGCGGAAAAACCGTAGATAAAATAGGAACCAATCGCTCCCGCGCCAAGAATGGCAACCGTCTCAATCTTCATGCTCGTACTTCCCCTCCTGCAACAGATTTAAATTTAAGAAACACTGCTATCATTCGTCTGTACGCTGCCCGGTGCTTTTTGCGACTGCCCTGAAAGCGCCTATACCAGCGTTTTTCATACTATGCACCTTGTTACCATTATGTTATATATTATTATAACATACTATCACGGCAAAAAGGCAAATCGCATAACAGCAACAAAGATAATTGAAACAAATCTTTCCTTTACTTTTTCTTTTTGATACAATAAACGTGTAAGGCGAACGTAACGCCGCTATCATCAAATGATGAGCAGAATTTGTAGTTTTAGTTGGAAATGTGTTAATAAGAAAACGCAACTCGGGAGGTGTCATCATGCGATTCTGGAAATTCGGACTCTTTTTGCTGTTCTGCAGTCTGTTTGGCCTGCAGGGATGTACCGGGGCAGAAGATAAACCGGCGCAAAAACCGGAACAGAAACCGGATATATCCTTTACTCCCAGCGAGATACAGAAAAGCGAGATTTCATTTTTGCATAATAACTATTGCTATGAGCTTATCATGGAACGGGACGGGGATAAAATCCTCTGCACCATGCGCACCATAAAATCAAGATTTAATCCTCCACCCCCCTCTTCCGGTTTTACAGGAATGAAGCCGGGTACAGAGGCGCCGAAGAAAAATGAACGCATCTTTCCCCGGGGCTGCAGCTTTACTGTCAATGAAAAAGCACTGGCAGATCTTGACCAGCTGCTGCAGAAGGGCGGAATCAATATCGCTGCCGCCACAACGGACCCCGTTGAAGTGAAACAGCTCCGGCTGCTTTATGTGGAATACAAGAACGGGAAACATATCACGCTGAACCGGGCCGGCAAAGACAGTTCCTTCCGTAAAGAGGTTCCCGATGAAAAGCTGACAGCGTTTATGGAACAGCTGGCCAAAGACAACGGGCAAAAGCTCTATGACGGAACGGTAATGCTGGGGCAGCTTTTGCAGTGCCACTACAGCAGCGCCGGCAGTTCCAGCGGCGGACACCATTTTATTGACCTGAGCCGCAAGAGCAAAACAGAAGCTCTGTTCGAGAGTCGGTTCAAAGCCTGGTACAACTCACCGGAAAAAACACAGAACCGTATCATACCCGCGCAGATGATGGATGATATGGAAGCCCTGGGCCGGGAATACAAGATCGATACCTGGGAACCTTTCCGGGAAACCGATTTAATCGCCCTGGACGCCGCATCTGTATCCATTTCCCTTTCCTACGGCAAGCCCTGGTCCTGGGTAAAATGGGACATGCGTATGGGACCTCATCATGAGTTTACCCGTCCCCAGTCGGAGTATTACCGCAAAATTTACAAACAGCTGCTAGATGAAGACAAAAAAGGGATAGATAAGTACTATTAATAAAAAAAGCAATGACGCTTTCAGACAGGTCATTGGCAGGTCATTTTCAAAAGAAAAAAGGCATGATAAAAGCGGCTCCCGATTTCTCGGGAACCGCTTGTTTTCTTTGGAGCCACTTATAGGATTTGAACCTACGACCCTCTCATTACGAAAGCCTCACTGGGATTCGTACAGCAAATTGCTCCTTGCTGTATGATCTTTAAATTCCTTAATAATCGCATGTATCAATTGCCTTTGACATCATCACATTTTTTATCACAGCACCGGCTCAAAATTTAATGAGGAGATTGTAAGGAGCAAAATTTTGGAGGGAAATAAGGAGCAAGCTTCATAAGGAGCAAACCCTGAAAACAATGTCCTTACTCGCTTCCAATACGATAGTGATGGATCAGCAGACTAGTTTTAAGTATGGCAAATTGGGGTTTGTATGATCCATCTTACTGGTAATAACTCAGAAGTTCTACACTTCCTGAACTAAGGGACATTGCATGTAGCAGATATCTACGCCTCCGCCGGACACA
>NZ_CADBFF010000038.1:0-12677 GCF_902793885.1 uncultured Succiniclasticum sp. | reverse complement strand
ACTGGACAATGCAAATCTTAAAGCTATAGCAGGCGGAGCAGGCGGATTTAAAGGGTATAAGTAATTTCGTTCACTACTCGAAATACTGATAATACAAAGGTGTTAAACAAAATCCCAATTTAGCTTAACTTAATGACATTGCAATTTACCCTAATCCATTCCGTTGCAATAAAAAATATTACAACCCTGCTGTGCACAGCAGGGTTTTCCTTTTTTCACACTGCTTCTTCATCCAAACCGATGAACTTCGTGCAGTCGCTCTTGAAGAACAAATCAATTTTTCCGGTTGGGCCGTTGCGATGCTTGGCGATGATCAGCTCCGTGGGGTGGAGCGCTTCCTTCCAGGTGTTTTTGTAATAATCCTCCCGATACAAAAACAATACGATGTCCGCGTCCTGTTCCAGCGAACCGCTTTCCCGCAGGTCGCTGAGCATGGGGCGCTTCTCCTGCCGGTTCTCCACACTGCGGCTCAACTGGCTGAGGGCCAGCACCGGCACGTTCAGCTCCCGGGCCAGCGCCTTCAGGCCCCGGCTGATGGCCGAAACCTCGTGCTGACGGTTTTCAAATCCGCCATGCTGCGTGGTGCCCCGCATCAGCTGAAGGTAATCGATGACGATCAGATCCAGTCCGCCCTCGGTTTTCAGCTTCCGGGCTTTGGAACGTAATTCCTGCAGCGTCAGGCCGGGCGTGTCGTCAATGAACACGCTGGCGCCGGCCAGTTTGTCCGAAGCGGTCCATAACCGATCCAGCACTTCCATCTCTTGCGCATCCGCTTCGGGCTGCGCCGGGGCAAACGACGCGTGGGATCGATGGGGACACAATTCCTCTTCGCCCACTTCCGCCTCGGTGCGAATCATGCGCTTCACCAGCTGGTTGCGGCTCATCTCCAAACTGAACAGCACCACCCGTTTGGGCGCTTCTCCCTCTTTTGCGCCGCGAAGGGCCACGTTTTCGGTAATGTTCAGCCCCAGCGAAGTTTTCCCCATGGAAGGCCGGGCCGCCAGAATAATAAAATCCGAAGGGTGAAGGCCGCCGGTCAGGTGATCCAGCTGGGGAAACCCTGTGGGCAGTCCCGTAACCGTTTCGTGTCGTTCCAACTGGCGGCTCATGGCGTCCATGTTCTCGCCAATGGCGTCACGCAGCTGCTTAAGTCCGTTGCTGTGGTTCTGTGCGGTGAGGCCCAGCACCTTCTGCTCCATCATGCCCAGAATCTCCCGGGGACTCTTACCGTTTCCCCCGCAGGCCAGCGAGGCAATTTCGTTGCAGCCTTCCGCCACCTGCCGCAGCACCGCCTCGTCCGCCACAATTTTTGCATGCCATTCCACATTGGCCGCCGTAACGGCCAGTTCCCCCAAAAGGGTCACATAATTTACGCCGCCCACATCGTCCAGCTTGTTCCGGCGTTTCAGTTCTTCAATCACAGTAATCAGATCCACCGGCTGCTCCTTAGTGTGCAGCGCCAGCATAACCTGATAAATAATCCGGTGGGAGGGGCGGTAAAAATCTTCCGGCTTCAGAATCTCCGCCACCTTGTCGATCACCTTTGCACCGATCAACATCGCGCTGAGCACATTTTGCTCCGCAGTTATATTTTGAGGAATCTTGCATTCCTGCATTTCATCAGCTCCTTTCCAATTTTTTTTATTCTTTCAACGGCAGTTCCTGCTGCACCGGCGCATCTTTTTTTGCATTTGCATTTGCATTTGCGTTCCCGTTCCCATTTGCATTCGCGTCCGCATGCAGCATCTGCCTCGTATCTTTTTTCATCTGCAACATCCGTCTCCGCCGCGCCGCCGGCATGATCACATTAAAATCCAGCGCGCAGCGGCGAATGTGGCTCACCAACACCGGCGGCTTTCCGTCCTTGCCGGCGGCCATCAGCTCATCCGGACTGTGGTGGGTGATCACGATGAGAGGGATGCGCAGCTTCTGGCAGGTGGTGACGATGTACAGCAGCGTCTGGTCGTTCAGCTGCGTGCCCGCCTGCAGGCCGAAGTCGTCCAGCACCAGAAGGTCCAGCTCGAACAGGGCCTCCAGCAGACGGCTGCGCATTTCCCCGTTGCGGTTGCTCAGGCAGTTGAACAACCCCAGCAGGCTGGTCATGTAACACTTGTAGCCCCGGTCCGTCAGCGCATTCACAATTTCGGCGGCCATATAACTTTTGCCTGCCCGGGGCCCGCCGTACAGAAACAGACCCGTGCCGTTCTTCCGCAAGGCGGGAAACTGTTCCACCATGGTCATGGCCAGCTCCCGGGCCCGGGGGTCTTCGCCGTTGTCGTGCTCAAAATCCCAGTGGATCATCACATCCAGCTCCATGGCCTTGCGGCGCTTTTGCATCCGGGAAAAATCCTTCACGTTCAGTTGCTCTTTCATAACCCGTTGCGCCTCCTCTTACTTCAGCTTCAGCAAACGGGCGGCTTCCAACTTTTCCGGCGTCTGGGGATTCATCAACTCTTCCACCGCCTGATGGCGTTCCTCCCGGGACATGAGGCGCTCCGTCGCTTCGCCCGTGAGGGAAGGGGGCAGAGGTTCCCCGTCCAGCCACTGGTCGTACTCGTCAAACTGGTCCTCATACTTTCCGCTCAGCACATTGGCAAAATGATCCGGCGTCAGCAGCCAGCCCAGGGTGACCTTGAATCCCTTGTATTTGCTTCTGCCCAGCAGAAAGGAACTGTCGGCCACAAAGGCAATGCCCGTGATCACCGTTTCCACATCATACTGCAGCAGCAGGCGCTGCACCTTTTCCAGCACAGCGGGGTAGAGGCCGTAAAAAGTTTTCAGGTGCAGCCGGTTCCAGGCGCTCACAACCCGGCGGCAGTCCTCCGGCAGTTCCCTCAGGGGGATCCAGGTGTTCCGGTCCGTTTCTTCTCCGGGCGCAAAAGGAAGACAGTTCCGGCCCTCCGCACTGTACAGCGGATCCTCCGGCTGTCCGTTGCGCTTTTCCTCCTTTCCCCCTCTTGTGAAGTATGAAGTATGGTCATATGACTTATTCATAGTATTAATATTATTAATAATATTATATATTGCTTCTTTTTCTTTTCTTTGGCCCTTTCGTTTCGCTTTCTCAGCCTCGCTGATTTTGAGAAACAACTTGCCGTCCTTTTCCACGATGAGACCGTATTCTTTCAGCGTGTCGATACACACTTGCATAAATTTCAAAACCTCCGAAATCTTATTTTGATTGCAGCGCATGCCGCTGCTCTTTTTTTTGCAATAAAAATAACATTCCGGCCCCGACGGGATCTCACATCGGGACCGGAATGTCACAGCAAACCGCGGCGAACCTTTTTGTTCGTCTAACGTTCCAGCAAACTGCGCAGGCGGGTTAAGGCCCTGCGTTTAATTTTCCGCACGTTTTGCACAGAGCAGCCTAAACGGACTGCAATCTCATTGGTGGTTTCCTGGCGGAAATAATAAAACTGGATGACGGTCTGCTCGTTCCGGTTCAGGTGCTGAATGGCGTCCTGTACCTTCTGGGCATCTGCGTTCTGTAACAGGCAGGCTTCCGGTTCCCCGTAAGGGGGCGCAGAAGGCGAGCCGGTATCACCGGAGCTGTTCTCCGGCGAGCCGGTGTCCCCATTAGTAGGCGGCGCCTCTTCTTTGCCCCGGCGGTACTCCAGCCGGTGCACGCTGTTAATGAGATCGCATTTGATGGCCTGCTTGATCAGGGCGGGAACTTCCTCATCGGGAACGCCCCCGGGGTAGCTCATCACAAACTCCACCAACGAGAGGGACGCAATGCTGCGCACCTCATCCTTCCCCAGCAAATTCACAAAATAAGATACCTTGCCGAACTGGTCGACAATCGGCTCTGCTTTGGCGCAAGTACGCCGCATGGCCTTCGTGTCGCCCTGTTGGGCAAGGTATATTTCGGGATTCCAGGGAAACTTTTTTAATTCAGAAAAATCCAACGGAAATTGACATCTCCTTTCCTAAAATTATACTTAATCCGGTTTGTCCGGATTGCTAAAGCCATTGTACCACAAAAATGGATGAAAGTCCAGTAAAAAAGCTAATTGTGACAGGTTTTTCACAATTAAGGCGATTCTTGGAAAAAATTCGGTGTTTTTACCAAAAATTGCACTTTTTGAAAAAATTAATTCACATTCTATTCACATTTCTTCGAAAAAACACTTGCTTTTTTAATAATTTCGTGAAACGGCAGAAAAGAAATTAAACTGAATTTGGAATTAGCTTTATTAAAATAGGTAAAAAAGGAAAAGACCGGCTCACGAATTACCGGATAAAAAACTTTTAAAAAAACCGGAAAAGCAGTTTCGTTTTTTCGGACCCGCGGGATTTTATAAATGGATTTGTAAAAACGACGGCCCGAAAATTTACGGAAAAAATTTTAGAAAAATTTTAAAAAAATCCGGAAAAACGGTTTCGTTTTTTTGAGCTCGCGGGATTATATAAGTGAAAGGGGAAATCGGAGAACACGGACCCAACCGCGGCGCGATGGCCGGCAGAAAAACATTCGGATCTGTGTTCCCCGGCAGCCTCGAAAAAAATGAAAAAAGGCAGCGCAAAAAAATCTGCAAGCGCTGCCGCAAAAAAGAAAAAAGGCAGCGCAAATAAAAATGCTGGCGCTGCCGGAAAAAGGAAAAGGAGAGAAAAAAATGTTAGTAGAAAACCCTGTGAAGATTACGGAAACACAAATCAAAAAGATGGCGAAGCTGGCCCGGGGCCGCATCACCACCATCTACCTGCACTGGACGGCGGGCCATTACGGCCAGGTGTTTGACGACTACCACCTGTGCATCGACCAGGACGGCACCGTGTATGCCACCTGCGATGATTTCTGCGAGCGCAAGTCCCACACCTGGATGCGCAACGGCGGCACCATCGGCATCGCCCTGTGCTGCGGCTACGACGCCACCTGCGAACTGCCTACCGCCATCTGCGCCAAAGCGGCGTGGAGCGCAGTGGGGCCGGAAGACTACCGGGACCCCTATGAAGCTATGGTAGATGGGGGCAGCGAACCGCCCACGGAAAAACAGATTGAAGCCGTGGCCAAGATCGTGGCCATCCTCTGCAAGGAACTGGATTTTCCCAACAGCTCGGACCGTGTGATGACCCACTGCGAGATTGCCTTCCGGGACGGTTACGGCCCCGGCAGCGGAGACCCGGAAACCAAATGGGATTTGTGGTTTCTGCCGGACAACGCCCGCAACAACCGGCTGTGCCCCGGCGGCTGCCTGATTCGCGGCAAGGCTGCGTACTACCTGTGGGATATGAAACACAAAAAGAAGGCGGCGTGATGAATACCATGGGGTGGAAGATAAGGAGGAGGAGACGCAGCCGGGACAGACCGGATACGCCGGTGCGAAGCATAAGTAATCGCAAATCAAATTGATTTGTTCTGTGGTGAAAAATTTTTCTGAGTAACCGCAGTGCAGATACAGCGGGCGCGCGAAGCGGCATGCGGCAGAATCGTATGGCCTGCAGATGTAAGCCGGGTGAGCGGTAAGACCCGCAACTATTTTTAACAGAGGGGAGGTGTAAAACATGGCAGCTGTGATGAATGTAATTAAACGTACCTTATCCATTTCCATCCTGCGCGGGCAGGACGTGGATGGTAATCCCGTAACCAAAAGCTACACCTACAGCAACGTGAAACCGGACGTGGAACCGGAAAAACTGCTGGCGGTAGGTAAGGCCCTGGGCGGTCTGTTTGATAACGATATTACCGGACTGAACATTGTGGAACGGGCTACTCTGGCCGAAGACTGATGACGGAAATCGTGTGAAGAAAGTGAATGAATAAGTGAAAGAAGGAGGAGAAAGGCTATGACTTCTGATACCGATCTGGATTTGATTTTTAAGAATGCGGCGGGTAAAAAGATTACCCTCAACATTGAGGAACCCAAGTCCGGCTTAACGAAAGCGGAAATCGATGCCGCCATGCAGGTCGTAGTGGAAAATAATGTTTTCGCTACTTCCGGCGGCGACATCGTGGAAGCTGTGGGCGGTCGTCTGCGTACTACCACGCTGGATCCCATTGCCGAGTGATGAAACGGGGGCCGCTACATGGAGACTGCGGAAGTGTTCAGCTTCATTAAAGACTTCGGCTTCCCGGTGGTACTGAGCTGGTTCCTGCTGGTGCGTATGGAAAACAAACTGGCCAACCTGACGGACGTGATCGGGGAGCTGAGCTGTAACATCGCCGCCATGCGCAGCGACGTTGCCAAAAAGTGAAAAAAGAAAACTGCAAAGGATAAACTGTCATTATTGTCAATACTGTCAATGACAGTTTGTCAAAAAAAGAATCGCCAGGCGTGTATGATAACGCGTCTAGCGATTTTTTTGCGTAAAAATAAAACTCCCAGTGATCGGCTGGGAGTTTTTTTGGGTATCATGCAACGTTAGCATCTACCCAGGTGTGTTCCGCGTGTCCGGTTTACACGATTCGAAAGGAGAGCCTCTGAAAGAGCGGAACACAAGGATGATTATAGCACTGTTTTTTGTATTGACAACGGTTTTTTGCGCAGAAAAAATGCAAAACTAAATCCGCACAATTTCTTAGTTTTAACAACCTATTTTCCGAAACTGTTATAAAGGCATACGGTTGAAGCGTTTGACATGGGGATTGAAGAGTCATATAACTAACAAATCCCAGTTTGGCTAAACAAAATGTTCTTCATTAAAGCCAATATTCTTGACCTTTTACAAGTCACTTATTATAATTATAAAAAAGATAATTCAGAAGTATTAGTCAATTCGGAGGAGTGTAAAATGAAAAAGTCCGTAATCACCGCTTTGGTATTATGTGTACTGGTGATTTTTACTGGTTGTGGCAATACATCTAAAAACGCAGAGAACGAAAAGAATGCAAAACCTGCGACAACAGAACAGGTAAAACCAACCAACAATGCAAAAGGACAAAAAGCACTGGGAGCTCTTACACCTGAACAGGCAATGGAATATATGAAAAAGACAAAAGACCTGGTGATTATTGATGTTGCGCCTACCAAAGCCTATGATAAAGGGCACTTTATCGGCGCTATCAACATCCCTGTCGAAGTCCTCAACATCGAAGAAGAAGAAAAACGTTACAAAGAACTCATTCCAACTGGAAAACCTGTACTGGTTCATTGTAGGAAATCTATTTACGCACCCGCCGCTTATAGACGCATTATAGAGTTGCGTCCTGATATTCCTGAAATTTCCTATATTAATGGTGCTCCATTGTTGAATCAGTACAACGACTGGAAAGCTTCACACAGTAGTTAAATCAAAATAATTAATAATTTGGCTCCGACCACTGGATACATTTCAGCAGTGATGTTAATGGTATGGGGCTGTTTGTAATGCCGATGATTCGCATATTCGGAATTGTTCTGTTGATTATTAGCTGGTTAATGGTACTGATTGGTTACAGTTATAGGAAATCGGATTTACAAAAACAGGGATACATGGTTTTTTTTGTAGGAGTTCTTATTTTTGGCGGTTCATATTTTTTGAATTGACTAAATGACAATCTGACAATCTGGTATAAACCGAATAAATGCCAATTTATTACAGTAACCTATTCGACAGTCGTGGAATTCCTCGGCTGTTTTTTTATATTTGTTGTAAAGTAGCTGAAAAATATGATATGATTAAACGGTAATTGAACGAATCTTTTTTTATTCTGTACCGGCAAATCTGTCTGGCGGTTTTTTCGAGTCCGCCGCGACAGATCAAGAAGCCGGCTAATGAATTCGGAGGATGGTGCATAGCATGGAAGAGGAATACCTGAAAGTATCTCCGGCCTGTGTGGCGCAGGCGCTTGCAGCGGACTATTTCTGCATTTATTATGTTAATACAGACAACGATAAGTTTATTGAATACAGTGCATCGGAGGAATTCAAGGAACTGGGTCTTCCACGCACGGGGGATGACTTTATCAGTTTTTCGCGAAAGCGCTTTGAGGAAATCATTTATCCGGAAGATCAGGAGCGGTTTTTGGATGGTTTCTTAAAAGAAAAAGTCATGTCGGAGCTTGATGCTCATGGCATATACACGCTAACCTTTCGACTGATGTTTAAAAACGTACCCACTTATGTTCATCTGAAGGCCACGCGTATGATTGAAAAGGAAGGTCATCATATTGTCATCGGCATCAGCAGCGTGGACGAGCAGATGAAAGCATTGGAAGCCTTTGAAACGGCGCACCATGCCAGCATTACCTATTCCCGGATTGCGCAGGCTCTTGCTGAGGATTACTTTGCCATTTATTATGTGGACATGTCTACCGGTCATTTTGTCGAATACAGCAGCGATGTCACCTATCAGGAACTCGGCATAGAAAAAAGCGGCGATGATTTCTTCCGTATGAGCCGGGAAAGTATACGACGTGTTATGTTTGAGGAAGATCAGGGTGCGTTTCTGTCTGTTTTTACCAAAGAAAACATTCAAAACGTATTGGATGAGCACCAAACCTTTACGCTTTCTTATCGCCTGCTTATGGGAGGCATCCCGACCTGGGTCAGCATGAAAGCTACGCGTATGCGGGATGAAGACGGAAATCACATCATTATCGGTGTAAATAACATTGATGCTCAGATGCAGCAGCAGGCTGAGTACAATCAGGCAAAAGAGGATCGTATTACCTTTGGCCGTGTGGCCACAGCGCTGGCGGGGGATTATTTCAGTATCTACGTAGTCGATCTGGATACCGATCATTTTGTTGAATATTTTGCTACAGAAGAATTTGACAGGCTTGGAGTAGAAAAAGTAGGTGAAGATTTCTTCAACCTGAGCCGGAGAAATATGTCGCGGCTGATATACGAAGACGACCGGGAACGCTTCATGGGCACGTTTTACAGGGAAAAAGTCATGTCCATTTTGGAACGTGACAAAATCTTCACCATGAAATACCGGCTGATGTTCGGGGATACCCAGGTTTGGGTCAGTATGAAAGCGACCCTACTAGAGGACGACGACGGGCGGCATCTGATTATTGGCACAAATAATATTGAAGCACAGATGGAACGCGAACAGGAATATCAGCAGCATGTGAGGGAAGCGCGAATCAGCGTTAGAAATGATTTTCTTGCCAATATGTCCCATGACATCCGTACGCCGATGAATGCCATCGTGGGGTATACGAATATTGCCAAAACGCATCAGGATAACCCAGATACCGTTTCAGATGCGTTGGATAAAATCGGTTCATCCAGTCACTATCTGTTGTCGCTTATCAATGACGTTTTGGATATTTCCAAGATAGAGAGCGGTAAAATGCAGCTCAGCTATGCGCCTTGCGATTTGGCTGCGCTGTTCCGCCGAATTAAAGATATTACTGCGCTTCAGGCTCAAAACAAATCACTGATTATCACTTACTGCTATGAAAGCGTCCAGCATTGTATGGTCAATGTTGATGAGCTTCGCCTTGAGCAGATAATAGTCAATATTATCAGTAACGCGATCAAATATACCCCGCCAGGCAAGACGGTGGATCTGATTGCGGAAGAGCTTCCCTCGCCGGGCGGGAAGAACAAATACCGTTTTATCATCAGGGATACGGGTATCGGGATCAAAGAGGATTATCTGCCGCACATCTTTGAGAGTTTTACCCGCGAGGAAAGAACGACGGTGAACCGCATCCAGGGAACCGGCCTGGGGCTGGCGATTACCGCGAAGATTGTGGAAATGATGGGGGGAACGATCTCCGTTAAGAGCAAACTGGGAGAAGGCTCTGAATTCACTGTGGAATTAGAACTGGAACCTTTGGAAACGGACAGCACGGCAAATGCCGACAACAGCGAAAGCATAGACCTGGCCGGTCACAGGATCCTTCTTGTGGAAGATAATGCCATCAATGCGGAAATTGCCAGGATGATTCTTGAACAGTACGGAGCCGAGGTGCAACAGGCTGAAAATGGTAAAACCGGCCTGGAGGCCTTACAGGAAAAGGGCCCCGGTTATTATGATGCGGTTCTGATGGATATCCAGATGCCGGTCATGAACGGATTTGAGGCAACAAAAGCAATCCGCGCGCTGGGCGGGGCATACGCAACCGCGCTGCCGATCATTGCCATGAGCGCAAACGCCTATGAAGAAGATGTGCGGGACTGTCTTGCGGCCGGGATGAACGGGCACATTGCGAAGCCCTTTAATCCGGCTGAACTGATTCGGATTTTGCATAAGTTTATCAAAGGTCATTAAACTGTTACGTATCATTGAGTAAAAGTGGATTAATCCCTCTGCTTATTTCAGAAGAAGTAAGCAGAGGGATATTTTTATGCCCTGAAAGACCTTAACTTAATGACGCTGTGTCTTGTGGGGAGGGTACAAATGTGTTAAAATATTACAAAAGTATCCTGACAGGATTGAAGTGGCATTGAAGTTCAACAATTCCTTAAGAAACCGGAGATAACAAAACCAAATGGAAGATATAACCAATTTTAAGCAGGAAGAAAACAACAATTTGCTATTAACTTTACTGGCAACTTTTCTGGGTATGGCTATACTAATTGCCATCGCTTGGTTTTTGAAAATTCCAAATCCAAACATGGTGTTGATTACCGGCTTGATTGTTTTCACTAGCATGTTTGGTCGCACGGCAGGTGTTATTTCCGCGGCGCTGATTATTTTGTACTCCATGTTTTTCTTTTCCACGAACCACAGCTTTTTCAGCTACACTGACGTAAATTTCCAAAAGATATTAACGATTGCGATTACCGTTATCATCAACGCCACGATTGTTGCAACCCTGCGTTACCGCTGGAAAAAAGCGCAACGGGAATTAATGAAGGTGAACGGTCAGTTGCGGGAGCATAATGAGAAACTGAAAGCCCAAAGCCAAACCGATGCCCTTACCGGTCTGTATAACCGCCATGCCCTGCGTGCTAATTACGATAATTATGTAGGTGGTAACCTTATCGTCGCCTATTTGGATGTGGACAATTTTAAACAAATCAACGACAGCTACGGCCATGACGCCGGGGATGATGTGTTGCTGAAAATAAGCAATGGATTAAAAGAAATTTTTACCAACACTGATGCCTATCGTTATGGCGGCGATGAGTTTCTGCTGATTCGAAAAGACATAGATACGAGTTTGTTTGTTAACCAGCTTCACCTGATGAAGCAACGTATGGACGAACTGAGCCACGGCGATAACAAACCTTCTGTTAATTTTTCTGCCGGTTATGTATACGGTGTGGCTGAGGTAGCAGATGATCTGCGGAGCATGTTTGAAAAGGCGGATGAGTTGATGTACGAAGCAAAACGCCGGGGCAAGAAGAATTTCCTTGGACAGCGATACGAGAGATTATGGTAGTAATCTGATTTAATACTGGAGTCAGTATTTATTAATGAAATCACAGGGCGGACATTTCAATAAAATCATTATAAACCGCATACTTGCTACTTTTCTGCTAATGTTTGTAGCGATTGGTATTGCAATGTTTTTGGGTATACCTAATCCGGAAACACTGCTTCTAATTGTGCTGGTAATGATTACCAGTATATTTGGAATGGAAAGCGGTATCGTGAGCATAGTAATGCTTGTATTGTATGTAATGTATTTTTATTCTGCGGAGCATAGCTTCTTACTGTATAACAGAGGTACTGAATTGGCTAAAGTGATTGTAACCGCCCTTTGTAGTTTAATCTGCTTACTGTTTTGCTCATTAGTTATTCATAAAAGACTATCAAAAAGATAAATTTTCACGCTGTTTTGTTGGAACTAAACTAATATAAAAAACCATAGATTCTAACGATATAATTAAGATGAACTGGCAAATTACAGTGGTATAGCAGTGTTCATTCGATTGAAATTACGGAGGTTTTTGATGGCAGAAAAATGTCCTATATGTCATATGGAACCTGAAACTCATAAAAAAGAAGAATTTTGGGTTATCGGCTGTAAGAATGATAGTTGTCCGTTTGCCTGGCGGAATTCCAAGTATCGGTATCCAAATATCCAGGCTGCTGAAGAAGATTGGAACAATAAGATTGAAGCGTATAAAGAAGGTAAATTCGGATATTACTCTTTTTAATTTAGGTGACTCAGTTTCATTGTTATAACCAGATTGAAAATTCACATTTTTCTCACAAATTTTTCTTGGCAAACTCTTGCAAACGCCGATGAACACTGATATTATAATCATAGAGCCAGTGCTGATGCACTCTCGCAAATATTTTAAACAAAGGAGCGTTCATCATGAACAAAAAAGAACTCGTAGCAGCAGTTGCCGCAAAAGCAGAAATGACCCAGGCCAGCGCAGAAAAAGTACTGAAAGCTCTCCTGGAAGTAACGGTAGCTGAAGTTGCCAAAAAGGGAAAAGTACAGCTGATCGGTTTTGGCACTTTCGAAGCCCGTGAACGCGCTGCACGTACCGGCACAAATCCGCAGAACGGCAAACAGATTAAAATTGCTGCCGCAACCATTCCCGCATTTAAAGCAGGTAAGGATTTCAAAGATGCTGTCAACGTAAAACCTAAGAAGAAAACTGCTAAAAAAGCGAAAAAATAATAGTTGATGCTACGCCCATCGCAGAAAAGCGGTGGGTGTTTTTTGTTGTTGAGGTTGTGTTGCGCGCAATGAAATACTGGGATTTTGAAACTTCAACAGCTGTGATTTTTTATACTGAAACATGTGGTTGCGATGCTTAAGGAGATTGGGTTGGAATGCGTGGTGGAAGGTGTGGAAACGCAGTATCAGGTTGATTTGTTACGGGAAATGG
>NZ_CADBFF010000037.1:0-14025 GCF_902793885.1 uncultured Succiniclasticum sp. | reverse complement strand
GCTTTAGCTGCCAAACGGAATCTGCGGTTGCCACAGCGTCGAAGCGCTGTGAAATAATATTTAATTATTTTACTGTCTACTTGACGGGGAGCGGTTCAATTTCCACGGCTGTTACCAATCAAACATTACTGATCAAATATTGCCAAGCAAACTGTACCGCTGAAAGAAACCAGACCCCACACATCTTTCGTATCAAAGCCGTAATGCGGCCCGAAGGTTTCAATGACCTCCCGTTCAAACTCCAGGGCGTTCATGTAGCCGCCATGAATGTGGTACGGATCCCCGGCGTTATTGATCATCACCTTGTAAATGCCACGGTCCGTCAGCCATTTGTAAAATCCTTCCAGCTGGATGTTATGGTTCAACGGATACCCGATGTCTTTTGTCTGGCGTTCCGCCACATAGTCGGCAAATTTATCGAGCCGCTCCCGGGCCAGATCTACCGGTTCGGCAAACACCGAGGCGCAGGAAAAAACCACCAACGCAGCCGCCAGACCGGCCGTTTTTTTTCAACAAGTTCTTATGCAACAAAATCTCCCTCCTTTTATATTGATAGTTCGTTATTACTGTACCATGCTCAGCAGAATATGCTCCAACCTGAGACCGGAAGCCCGTTTTATCTTCTTCCCATTCTTAAATGCAATGGTCGTGGGAACCATCATAATACCAAACTGCTGGGCAAAGTCCGGGTATTCTTCTACATCCAGTTTACACACTTTTATTTCCGGATGCTTATCCGCTATCGAATCCAGCTCTGATTGCTGCATCCGGCAGGGCTGATCCCACAAGGCAAAAAAAGTTACCAGCACAGGTCTGTCGCATTCCAGCACCTCTGCTTGAAAGTTATCCAGCGTAAGCGAAATGATATTTTCCTTAACTGATTCCATTTTATCCTGCCTTTCTCCTAAACTTTACACTTCCACCACGCTACCGGACGCAATATAATGCAGCCTGTCCCCCATCTTCTGCTTCAAGAACTCATACTGCGCCACCCCGGTGCAGTGGCCCGTGTAATACACCGTATCAAACCCGCAAAGCGTGTCCGCCGCTTCCGACAAAAACGCCTGCCCGGCTTCATCCAGACTTACGCCCATGAAATGAAACCCGCCGAACAGCACATCCGGACGGAACCAGTTTGTGATATTGATAATGCCCTTATGGGAACAACCGCTGAACAGATAACGCCTCCCATCTTCCTCAACCAGCAAATACTGCTCGTGACGGAAATCCTCCGGAAGAGGAACGCCGTCCCGCTTCACCGTCATGCCGTTGGTCTCAAGGGGGCGGATGCGCTTTTCCCCGTTACAGGTGAACAGTGTGACGCCCTCAGCTAATTGCCGCTTTCCGTCCGTCAACACGATGCGGTCCGAATTTCGCAGCGCCGGATCCACTCCGATATCTTTCCCCTCAATGTTAAAATGCTCTTCGAAAGCATCTTTCTGCACGTACACCGGCGCTTTTTTATTGCGCTGCAAAAAACGCAGCAGCCCGCCGCTGTGATCGTAATGCCCGTGAGACAGGATTGCGATATCCGCCGTTCCCAAATCCACGCCCAGCTTTTCCGCGTTATCCGCAAACGCTTCGGAAGAACCGGAGTCAAACAATATGTTTATCTTTTTTGTTTCAATAAAAAGGCTCAGCCCATGCTCCGCGGCATACTGCTCCGCGCAGGCAGTGTTCTCCATCAGCGTCGTAACTTTCATGACTAAGCATAACCTCCAAATTATATCAGGTCAGACCTACTTTCCTACTTTTTCCCCGTTCAGGATCACCACGTTCATGGGTTCTGCTTTCACATCCGCCCAAACGTTTTCCAAGATATACGGTTCCGATTTCAGATACTCCTCCAGCAGTTCCCGGGTGGCGAAATCGATCACCATCACAGAGCCTTTCATCTTCCCTTCCTCGTCCAGAATTCCACCGGCGCAGAGAATTTTTCCTTTCAACTGGGACAGATTCTGCAGGTGACGGGGCCGTACCTCCATCCGCTTCTCCAACATATTCGGTCCATCATAGGCTGTAATTACAAACTGCATAGCGACATCCTCCTTTTAAATTTAATCCGCAAAAAAACTGACTTCTTTACGACACTTACTTCTATCAAAATTTCGACTCATCACCATACTGGTTAGGCCCTTCCGTACCCTTAAAAAATTGCGGATAAATATTCAATACGAGAATTGTGATTACACCGAGCCAGCGATTTAAACAGCACAAAAAAACATAATCACACTTACTGATCCGTTTTATCGTGATTCTCTTTCAACTTACTTCTTCCCCAACACCAATCAATTCCCTAACAGCCAGGAAAACGCTTTCGCCGTTCTTATATCCGGCTCCCTAAAGAGGTTGCCTCGGTTCCACTCCAGCACACATTCAACTCCCCCTTCACCCATTCCCATGGCCCTTCATATTTTACGCTTTCGGTCGCAATTTTTGACGCAAATGAAAGAGCCGCTTTAAAATCAAACTGCTTATGATAATAGGCAAAACAAAACGCACCGTGGAAAATATCCCCGGCCGCAAGGCTGTCCACACAGGTCACAGATGCCACCGGAATCTCACCGTCAGTCAGAAGAACCGGTTTTTCTCCCCTGGTCATCGCCTTTTTTGCATTCCTGCACTCGTTGATGGAAAAAATGTCACGACCCACAGGATCCCTGAACTCTTCGGAAGAAATGACAACACTTGCTTTTTTGAGAAATGCAAGTGTCTCTCCCTTCCAGGAACCCGCATCCACTACATTTTCACAATCACAGTTGCGGAGAACCGCTAACGAAAGTTCCTGCTGATTCAGATCAAACAGGCAGAACGCCGGTTCTTCCAACGCAGGAGCATTTATGGCTTTATATTGGTTCTGGCCGCTGAAAATCTGCCGGTCTCCGTTCCGATCCACAGCGATGGCCGCTACGGCAGGCATGACATCATCCTCTGTGCAATTGAACACGGTCACGCCAAACTTTTGCAGTGTTTCTTTGATCACATCCGACTCCGCCGTGTTACCCAGACAGGTGACCAGCGTGGCGTTTCCGCCCAGCAGTGAATAGGTGATTGCCGCATTCGCCGCCGGCCCGCCCACGAGCCTCGTGAAATGATTTGTTTTTACTTTAGAATTCTTCTGCGGATAGGAATTGACATAAAAAACATAATCCATCGTGGTCAATCCCACAAAATACCCCCGGGGACTTGTTTGCCGTTTCGGTCCAACCATTTTTAACACCTGCATGTTTCCTTTACTACAAAACCTGATACTCAGCAATGACCCAGCACGATAGTCCTGGCAAGTATCGCTCTCTTCTTTTGCGAAAAGATTCCAGTCATGACGCTCACCTGTTACAAAAACACACAGAAAACTTATTTCTGTCAAAATTTCGGCTCATAACCATACTGGTTATCAAACATCAATGTCTCCGCCGATCATGCGTCTTGTAATAGGCAGCCTTTTCCTCATACATGGATTGATCTGCCCGACGGAAAACATCCCTGTACTCTTTATCTTCTCCGGGGCAAAAAGCCGCAACCCCCTTAGCGATAGCAAGAGGCCCCTTGTAAAGCCTGCCTGTCAGATTCTGTGACTTCATCGCCTGCTCCAGATTCGCAAAACGCCGTTCCGTATCAGGCTTCTTCATTTCGTTAAACACGGCAATAAACTCATCCCCACCTATCCGGTAGAGGTTTTCTTTTCCGAACACTTCCTTCAGCGCTTCTGCCGCATCCGTAATTGCCATGTCTCCGGACTCATGCCCGTATTTGTCATTGATTTCCTTCAGACCGTTCAGATCAAAAACGAAAACAGTAAAAGAAGCCGTCCCCCGGCGAATCTCGTCATCCAGGGAATGGATTTTTTGCAGATAAGCCGTCTTATTTCCAACCCCGGTCAGTCCGTCGACGACAGCCATCTCACTAAGCTTCCGGTTCGCCTCTTCCAGTTCTGTCGTTGTAACTTTAATAAATGTTGCCATCCGGTTGATTATGGAAACCTTGCCTTCAAAAGTCCGTTCATCCATGCTGAGCTCCTTTTCCGGAAGCTCTTTCGGTTCGCCTTCCCGCATAGCAGCAATGACCTGCGTTACGTTGTGCTGATTGACGTTGTCCCCAGTACGTAAAAATTCTCCGGAGGTGTAAAAACCGGAAGTTGGAGCAATCCGCTGATAGGGTTCTGTTTCTTTACCAACCTCGTTGTTTCCCCAGAAAGTCCGACGAGCCGCACAGGAAAAGACGAAAATACATTCCGGCGCAAACTTTAGGATCTTATTTCCCTCTTTCCATACGGAATCCAGAATCGTCCAGGGATCCCCATAAGCAATCCGAGCCTGCACGTCCTGGCTCATATCTGAAGTCATGGTCAGGGAACCGTCCGGATTGCTTGCAACCGGAGCTCGCATGATGTCAATGCCGTTATGTCGGTACAAAAAAGGAAATTCCAGCGTGTTGTTAAAAAAGAACTCATCGTTACGGATATGCAAATACTTGTAATAGATTTCATACGCCGGACGGTGATTCAGTTCCTTCAGGATACAGCCATCCGCCGCAGTAACATGCATAAACGAGCCGAGAGGCTTCCAACCGGTGACAAAGGAAGTCTCCACGTGAAAATCTTCTCCGCCAAAGAGGATAAAAACGATACCCTTCTCCTGATACCCTGCCGCCACGGAAAACACGCAGGCATCATTCTGATCCAGATTCTCACATAATGCTCCTCCGCCAAAGATCTGTACGCCCTTTCGGATATGGGAAAGGCTTTCACAAAGTGTTGTCATCGACATGCCGCGTATCGTCACAAGAAGCTCCACAGCCTTGACCCAGGGCCGTTCGTCCATGGCAGCCGCCAGAATTTGCACAACATTCTCCTGTGTATCAGCCTGCAGCGGATACTGCAACACTTCCACCTGAGTGGAAGGATATTCAAACAGCGTGCAGATAACCGCAATGGACCCGCCGGAAAAATCGCCGTTAACAATATTCCCGTTGGAAGAGCAGCCGGCATAGAGAGCTTCCGGCATCAGCCTCTCAATGGTCTCACATACATGCTCGATCCGTTCCCGGTCCGGAATCTCTGTACAAATCTGGATCAATACCTTCGAGCAAAAGTTGCTCCTGCCCCATTGCCGGAGTTTCCGTAATTCTTCTTCCAGCTTTTTATCGTCCTGAAATGTAAACTGAACCTGTTTCATGCTAAAACTCCTTCCTCAAAAACTTACGGCGTCCCCTTCCAAATCGCCGTAACCTTATCCCCCTCACGCAACCTCATCATAATAACGCCCTTCGCATCGCGATGCAACATTCGCAACTCATCCACATCCACGCAGAGAACGTAGCCCTTCGCAGTAAACAGGAACACCTCATCGTCAGCATGCACAACGCACAGGCCCGCAACCGAACCGGTTTTTGCAGTCAACTTGTAACCGATACGTCCCCTTCCGGCCCGCTTCTGCTTTTTGAATTCGTAAACCGCGGTCCGCTTGCCGATACCATTCTCCGTTACCGACAACACATAACCGGCATCATCGCGGACCACATCCATTGCGACGACACAATCCGCTTCATGCAGATCGATGCCCGCCACCCCATGGGTCTTCCGGCTCATGCAGCGTACATCCTGCTCATCAAAATGAATCGCCATACCACCGCGTGTGCCCAACAGGATGGAGTTGTTTCCGTCCGTTATCTTTACGCCGATCAGTTCTTCCCCGTCATGCAAGGTAACGGCTTTTATTCCGTTCTTCCGGACAGAAGAAAACTCCGCCAGCCTGCAGCGTTTTACCGTTCCCCTGTCGGTAGCCATAACCAGATACTTCGTATCCTCAAAATCATGTACATTGATGACCGCCGTAATCTTTTCCTCCGGACGCAGCGGCAGCAGATTCATAACGGCACTCCCCTTCGCTTGGCGCCCGGCTTCCGGGATCTGATACCCACGCAGCATATAAGCCCGCCCATTATTGGTAAAGAACAGGATATAATCATGGGTTTTGGCAAGAAACAGATACCGGTTGAAATCCCCACTCCTGTTACTGCTGCCGCGAATTCCATAACGGCCTCTGTTATTCTTAGGTACATTGTCAGGCATTTGTTGTTTGCTGTCATCCATTTTATAGGTTATTCCTTTCCGCTCCTAAACATTATTTCCATGTGTAAATTGCGACAATCGCATGTACTATTATCATTACCGGCACGCCGAACCGGAACAACGGCTTTAACGTTTTGTGACGGAACACAAGCATGCCAAGGTACGCGCCGACAGCGCCCCCTGCCACAGCCAGACCCAGCAGCACCCACTCCGGAATCCTCCACCAGTGGTTGACGGCTTTCAGTTTATCCAGACCATAGACGAAAAAAGTTATGATGTTGATGATAGAAAACACGTATAGCATAGCTAACCCACATTACTTTTTAATCCAAAATATATCCTTACTATAGTATTTTATCACATAACCAACTCTATGGACAGGTTTATGATTGTCAAATCATACTACACTATTATTAGATATTATTCGTCAACATTACGAACAAGTTAGTATATAAAAGAAATCTTTCTTCCCTCGCAAATTCCACAAACATAAAATTGCCTGTCACATATTCCGTTTTACAATTCTTCTTCATGATCTTCACCCGCCACTCCCATGACAGGCCAACACAATTCCCAGGTACATAATCACAATGATCCCGTTCCAATACTGTCTCTTGTGGACATACTCCTCACTCTGCTCTTCATCGTACAATCCTTTTATTAAACCGACAAACCCCGTGCACCCCAAAACCACTCCAAAAATCGCCAGAGGGTTGACAGCAATACTTTTTATAATACTGATAAAAGCAGGTCGCATTTCTTCCCAGTGAAACATCACAAACAGTCCGGTCAGCAAAATGGTGAATGCGCCTGCCTTTTTTGTGTTGCTAACCATGCGTATGCATAAAAAAATGACAAAAAGAGGAAGCACGCACGCAATAATATAGTTTGCGTAAATGAAATCCGCTCGTATGCCGGTAACTTCCGGATTTGTCGTCATAAACGGAAAAAAGTTGCGCACCTGGCAGCTCCTGTAAAACGTCAATCAATCATTGTTGTTGTTTCTTTTCTTCCTGAATAGCTTTTCTCTTTCGCGTCCACTTGTTAATCCCCAACAGTTTATGACGCCGGGGCCCGTAACGCTTTTTAAATTTTAGTGACTCGCGACGTTCAGATTTTAGCATGATTCTCCTTCGCTGTATCTCCCAATATAATATCTTTTTATTATTCTACAAAAGATACTATTTCACCTTCAGTTTCTTCCTCTCGCAGCGTTAACTCTTTTTCCGCCAACTTTTCTATAATTTCGTCCAGGCATTTTTTCCCAAGGTTTCGGATTCGTTTCAGGTCTGCTGCCGTTGTATCCGACAGTTTTCCTATGGTTTCAATGCCCGCGCGGTGCAGGCAGTTTTCAGAACGTACCGACAACCCCAGGGTTTCGATGAGTTCTTCCTTAATCGGCAATGTTTCTAATCGCGTTTCATGAGAAGTACTTTGGCATAACACGGTATCTTCCATTTCATTCCGGTAATCCCGGTTCCGTTTCCAATGATCCGGCAGGTATTTGTCTTTCAGTTCATACCACATGACGTGCCGCACAGGCCGTTTCACCTTTGGCGCAACCATAACTTTCTCACTGCGCTTATCCCTTTCTTCCTTCACTGCGCCGATCATTTCACGGGTCAGCGTTTCCAGTACCACCATCTTTTCCAGAGACTCCTGCAGCGAATCGTTCCGGAAGTCCGCCACCGCTTCCTCCAAAAACTGTCTTGCTGCTTCTGCATTTGCATCTAATATCGTTGTTGCCGTTTTTTCACACTGCATATCCATAACACGGTGTCTCCTTTCTCTGCTTTCTTTCCTTAAGCCTTTGCCCTTTCTATTGCACACTGTGCAGGAAAATTGTGGCCGCTGACCGAGCGACATGACCTGTCAGATAAAGGTTGTATATGGTTTCCCCCACATGGTGCTGACAAAAAGGGCAAAAGAAAAACCCGTCGCAATGACGGGCTTATAGCGCAACATTAACAGCCCATCGTCTGATGGGCCGAATCTTCCCTTCCCATCATGCAAGCTTTAGCACCTTAACCGGGCGCCCGGTCAGGTTGCTGTGCGGTCACCGAGCTTGTCTCTCGCGCACTCTCTATGGTCAATTGGGTTCCATTGCAGGAATCAATATTAAAGTAAGTAAGTGCAACGTTGGTTACCTCAACCCTCGTTACACTTATATTATACCACATGTGGTCAAACCGTTATTCAAATAAATGTTGGTCAAATCAATTTTGTTTTTGTTTTATCTTTCATTTAATAAACTTTTCGCAAATTGCAATAGCAAGTTGCGAATTGTTTTTTTAAATTATATCATACTAAAATTTTTGAAGCAAAACTGAAATTTTCCATAGAATCCTCAATAGCGGGATTCTGGAGGGATACTTTTATCACCGCCACCCGGCGCCTTTCCTCCCGCAATATGTTTGAGTTCACCGTCTTTCAGTTCACATTCTGATAACTCATCAAAGTACGCCTCGGCTTCCTCTTTCGTAAGGTCAACGCCTTCGGTTTTAGCGAATGCAATCAAATCTTCCGCAGTTTTGCACTCCAGAGCTTGTTTCAGCATTTCTTTTGTGATTTCATTTTTGTTAATCGGCATAGTAGAATCCTCCTAAGAAAATGATATTTAAATGCCTTTTATTATATATACAAAACAGGTTTCCCAAAATTGACGCTGCCGGGATTTTTTTAATTATATCATGCTCATCTTTGCAAAGCAAAACTGGGATTTTTCGGTTCAGGATTATACAAGCAGACAAAGACATAAGCAAACCATCGGCAGCGATTGCGTCATTCCATGAAATGAAATTCGCCGTCGTGGCGAGGCTGTTTGAGGGACAGAGTCCCGAGTTCCGAAGCCACAGGCGAATAAATCCATGGAACAGCAATCGCGGGCGGGTTTGCGAAGTCTTTGCCTGCAGCATGAACTATACGCACAAATTGTGATTTGTATCAACACACATATAAATGTAATTAAACCTGTATGCTGCAATTCAATCCGCGCTGATATATCTGCGCAAAATCCGCATCAGTTCATCCGGGTTAAACGGTTTTGCAATAGGCCCGTTCATCCCTGCAGCAAGACAATCCCGGACATCTTCATCGTAGGCGTTTGCGCTCATGGCAATGATCGGCAACGCGGTTGCGTATGCCCCGCCCAGCGCGCGGATTGCTTTTGTTGCTTCAAATCCGTTCATGACCGGCATCTGGATATCCATCAGAACCGCATCATAATAACCGGGTCCCTTTTCCTGTAAAGCCTCCAGGCCGATTTCACCATTTTCAGCCTGTTGCACCTCGGCCCCGTATTGTTCAAGAATCATCCTGGCAATTTCCGCATTGATGGCGTTATCTTCCACAAGAAGGATCCTGCGGCCAGCCAGATCTATGCTTTCGCTATTGTCGGCATTTGCCGGGCTATCTGTTTCCAAAGGTTCCAGTTCTAATTCTACAGTGAATTCAGAGCCTTCTCCCAGTTTGCTCTTAACGGAGATCGTTCCCCCCATCATTTCCACAATCTTTGCAGTAATCGCCAGTCCGAGGCCGGTCCCCTGAATACGGTTTACCGTCGTTCTTTCCTCGCGGGTAAAACTCTCAAAGATGTGCGGCATATAATCCTCTTTGATCCCGATACCCGTATCTCTGATGATAAAACGGTATTTGTTCTTCCCGCCCGGCGAGGGAACCTCTTCCGCGATCAGGTCCACCGTCTTGCCTGACGGCGTATACTTAATCGCATTACTGATAATATTGATCAGGATCTGCTCAAGGCGGAGCTCGTCAGCGTTAACCTGATAGTGACGGACACTGTCATAACGGTACGTGATGACCAGAAATTTCTTTTTCGCCTGCAACTCGGTAATATCCTCAATACGCCGGAACAGCGCAGCCAAATCGCAAGGCCCATAGCTGATCTGCATTTTACCGCTCTCAATCTTGGAAATATCCAGAATATCGTTGATCAGGGACAACAGATAGTGACTGGACGAGCCGATCTTATCCAGCGCGTCTGCAACCGTTTCCGGTTTGTGCTTATTGGTTTTGGCAATGTTCGTATACCCCACGATGGCATTCATCGGCGTACGGATGTCATGGGACATATTGGCAAGAAAATCATTTCTGGCGCTAGTGCGCGCTTCCCTGACGCGCCGCTGGTACTCCGCTTCGCGTTCCATCTGCGCTTCAATATTGTTGGTCCCGATGATCAGATGCCGCCCGTCGTTATCCTCCAGCAGCGTGGCTTTCATGCTGACCCAGACCGGGGTATCTCCAAACACCAGCCGGTATTTCATGGTAAAAATTTTGTCACGCTCCAGGATGGACATGACCTTTTCCCTGTAAAACGTTCCCATGAAGCGTTCCCGGTCGTCTTCGTATATCAGCCGCGACATATTCCGCCGGCTCAGATTGAAAAAATCTTCGCCGTTTTTTTCTACTCCCAGCGTGTCGAATTCTTTTGTGGCAGAGTATTCGACAAAATGATCCGTATCCAAATCTACCACGTAGATACTGAAATAATCCCCGGCCAGCGCCGTGGCTACACGCCCAAAGGTGATGCTGGCATGGTGCGCCATTTCAAAGGCTTCCATAGCTTTCATCTGTTCATCCACGCTGCTGATGCCGATTACGATATGGCTTCCTTCCTTTTCAATCATGCGCGTGACCTTCAACTGAACGTATGTGGGTACTCCATTAAACATCAGGCGGAAGGCAAGCTTGTAAATGCCGTGCGCGTCAAGCTCCGAAATGATTTTTTCTTTTACGAATCCATCCAGGAACCGTTCCTGATCTTCCGGATATATAATTGACTCAAAACGTTCCCGCGAAAAACTGATAAAGTCCTCCCCGCTGCGCGGCAGGCCCAGCGCTCTGTATTCCTCCGACGCACTGTATTCAATAAACTTATTGTTTTTTGTATTTACATAATAAATGCAAAAATAGTCCGCTGCGAGAGCCTGCGCCACACGGGCCGGAGAAACTTTCAGGTATTCCTCTTCCATGCTATGCACCATCCTCCGAATTCGTTAGCCGGCTTCTTTATCTGTCGCGCCCGGCACGAAAAAGGCGCCAGGCAGATTTGCCGGTACAGAATAATAAAGATTCGTTCAATTACCGTTTAATCATATCATATTTTTCAGATATTTTACAACAAATATAAAAAGCTGTGCCGGTAACATCCAACAGGCAAAAAGCATCTTCTGATACAATCAGGGTAATTTTTTATATAAAAATCTATGACCGCTGCGATAACCTGATTTTGAACATTTTCCAACTTTATATTATTTTACCACCAGTATTCATTATAAACAATATTAAAAAAACAGCCGTAGAAATTCCACGGCTGTTGAATCACTTACTGTGAAAAATTGGGAATTAATTTAACTTAATGACATTGGTTTATTTATAAATAAACCGAGGGATTTATCATTACATTCTACTTGTATCAAGTGTACCGATTCACACAGTCTGTTAAACAATCGGTAAAACAATCCACATATGGACCGTCTCCGCCACCAGCTACCTTTCTTAACTGTTCGCTGTCCAGTTCCTGGTCACCCAATTCTGCCAAATAAGCTTCTGCTTCCTCTTTGGTTAATTCAATTCCCTCTGATTTTGCATAAGCAATCAAATCTTCCGCAGTTTCACACTGCAGAGCTTTCTGAATCATCTCACTGGTAATATCATTTTTGTTGATCGGCATCGTAAAATCCTCCTTTTAATTATTAATTTAAATGCTTTTATTAATATATACAAAACAGATTGAACAAAATTGACACAGTTGGAAAAATTTTTTATATAAAGATTAGAACCAACTTTTTAATAGGTACATTCGAAATCGGGGCAGTCCATATAGCACTTGCCACCCGCTATTTTCGTCAGTTCATTGCTGTCCAATTCCATATCGGCCAGTTCCGCCATGTAAGCATCAGCTTCGTCTTTGGTAATAGCAAAGCCCTCGGCTTTCGCCAGCGCCATCAGTTCATCGGAAGTTTTGCACTGCATGGCTTTCATGATTTGTTCTTTTGAGAGTTCGTTTTTGTTGATTGGCATGATAAGCCCCCCTTGTAACCTAAATAAAACAGCATAGGCAGTTTTATTTTTTATAATACCACAAAAAAACATAAAATTTGTGTTCAAATTATAAACTTTTTACTTAAGCAAACGGCTTTGCGGGTTTTCCTTTACGCATAATGAAAAACCGGTACATAAACAGACTTTTCTTTGTAGCTTGAGCCAACCTCGCAATATAATCCGTTTGGGGTTTCATGGCTTCTGTATAGGAATTTCCGTTCAGCAGCGATTCGGACAACAGCCGCGCCGATATTACCGCCTGCTCGATTCCCGCCCCGGACCATCCTTCAATCAGCCCGGCAGCATCTCCCACAAAACTGGCCCGACTGCCGTATTCCAATAATATGTCTCCTCCCATGGGGATAGCTGCCCCGCGCACGGAACGCGGCGCTTCTATCTGCAGACCCCGGCAAAGCGAATTCATCCCTTTCCGGCAAATTGCCGCATTGCCAGGATAACTGATGCAGCCTGCAACGGCATTCTCTCCCTGTGGAATGTACCAGCTGTATCCGACCTCCCGGGGAAGATATTCAAATACACTGTCCTGGCTCAGCGGCGGAACCACTCCTTCCATCGCAATCCCAACCCGCTGGTTTCTTCGGGTAAGCAGGCGCCGCACTGCCGACATGGCTCCGTCCGCTCCAATGATGCGGCCAAATTCAACTTCGAACGTCTCTCCTGTGCGAAGGTCGGCACATTCGGCAACACCGGTGCTGTCATCTATCCCGCGTACCGTCGTCCGGTCCTGCAGCATTCCGCCCATTTGCAGATACCGTTCCAGGCAGTAATCGTCCAGACGTTTGCGGGGTAAAGCGTAAAAAACATCCTTCTCCCTGATTCTTTCACGCCCGGCATACCGGTCCCGGTGTTTGATCCGCACAGGTCGCAATGTATCCATGCAGCCTTCGCCAAACACCTGTGCAAACTGCACAGGCGTCGTTTCAAACAGCATGCCGCCGCAGAGTTTATCCTTTGTCTTTGCATCCAGCAGTTCAAGAGCCAGCACATCAGCGCCGGCCTTTTTCAGCAAAAATCCCGTGACGGAACCGGCAAGCCCGGCCCCGACAATCAAAAAATCAACACGAATTCGTTTCATAACCATTCCTCAAAACCAGCCACAGAAAACACCTCTTATCATATGTACAAGACAGGCTTTCAAAAATTGACGCTGCCGAAAAATATTTTTTAAGGAGACGCTGATTAAATGAGTTTGTGCGATGACCGAGGGCTTTTAGCGACTGACAAGGAAATGGCCCGAAAGCGCAGCCGCATCTGCGTTGAGGGACATTGACGCAGTCAGTCACAAAAAGCACCGGCCAGCGTGCAGATGAATTGATCAGCGTCTCCTTAATTATCTCATAAAAATCTTCAATGAGTAAAACTGGAATTACCAACTTTAGTGGAAGCGAAAAAAACACTTTAGCTTGTGAAAAAAAACTCCACAGGTTTGCCTGTGGAGCCGTCAGCTGACTTCTTATGTGCGAAGTGACCGTTTCTTACTTGTCATAAAACGTAAAAGTATGTTTTCCCCGCTCTTTGGATTTATACATGGCTTCGTCGCCTTTGCTCAGCAACGTTTCTACATCGCTTGCCTGGGTTCCATGGACAATGCCCACGCTGACAGAAACAGACGGCACCCCGTCATCCGGATTTGACAACTCTTGATTGATCTTTTCCAATTTCATTTCAATCAATTTTCGCTGCATCTCGTCGGAGTGCACCATAAACACAACAAATTCATCCCCGCCCAGTCGGCAGATATAATCGTCAGACCGGAAATTCTTTTTCAAAATCTGCACCAGTTTTTTCAGTACTTTATCTCCTGTTTCATGTCCGTACGTATCATTGATGGTCTTGAAATTATCAACATCAAGCATCATCAGGTACGTTGA